>NZ_JBQEOI010000046.1:0-12868 GCF_052045125.1 Paracoccus sp. 22332 | reverse complement strand
GTAAGCGTCCGGTCTGACTGCCCTGCCGCGCGGTGAGCGTGGGAGATAGTGTCCGCTATAGATGGTGGACACTATGGTGCGAGCGTGGCGCGTCGGACAAAGCGGCTTTGGACGGACGAAGAGAAGCGGTCGATCTGCCTGCAGACGACGGCTCCGGGCGTTTCGGTTGCGCAGGTAGCGCGCCGTTATGCGGCGAACGCCAACATGGTGTTCAAGTGGCTGCGCGATCCGCGTTATGCCCCTGAGACAACGGCTGTGGCGGCTAGCCCTGCCTTCCTGCCCGTGGAGATCATAGACCATGTCAGGAAGGATGATCTGGTTGTGACCAGCGAGCCGACACGTCCGCAGGAACTGATCGAGGTCGAGCTTGCGGGCGGTCATCGGCTGCGGATCACCGGCAGTTACGATCCTGATGCTTTGGCGCGCCTGATCCGGGGCCTGACAGCATGATCCCCATGCCAGTCAACACACGGGTTTGGCTGGCAGCCGGGGTGACGGACATGCGCAAGGGTTTTGCGGCACTCGCGGCCCAGGCCGAGGCGGTGCTGAAGCAAGATCCGTTTGCCGGGCACTTGTTTGTCTTCCGCGGTCGGCGCGGAGATCTGGTAAAGGTCATCTGGTGGGATGGGCAAGGTGCCTGCATGTTCATGAAGCGGCTGGAACGGGGCCGGTTCGTCTGGCCCGCGGCCAAGGAGGGCAAAGTGGCTCTCACGCCTGCGCAGTTGTCGATGCTGCTGGAAGGGATCGACTGGCGGGCGCCAGAACGAACCTGGCGACCTCTGGCGGCAGGATAATCCACATCGCCTGTGATCAAAGGATTCCCACGAGGGATCCAGCAGAATAAGCTGTCTGCATGCTGGATCAGGCCGTAACCTTGCCGGACGACCCCGAGAAGCTGCGCGCCTTCACCGCACGGCTTCTGGCTGAGGTAAAGTCGCAGGCAATCCTGATCGAGAAGCTTCGCCATCAACTGGCCGGTCACCGGGCGCACCGATTTGGCGCCTCCTCCGAGACTGCAGACCAACTGCAATTGGCCTTGGAAACCAGCGAGATTGCTGCCGCCGCGATGACCGCGCGGATGAAGCTTCCCGACATCGAGGAGAAGGACAAACCGAAGCGCCGTCCGATCCCTGATCATATCCCGCGCATGGAGGTGGAGCTGACGCCCGGCACAGATGCCTGTGCCGACTGCGGCGGACAACTGCGCCGGATCGGCGAGGATGTGACGGAAGAGCTGGAATATGTGCCGGGCCGCTTCATCGTAAACCGAATTTTGCGGCCCCGGCTGACCTGCGGCTGTTGCGAGCGGTTCATGCAAGCCCCGCTGCCGTCGCGCCCGATCGAGCGTGGCCGCCCCGGACCTGGCCTGCTGGCCCATGTGCTCGTCAGCAAGTATGCCGACCATCTCCCCCTCTACCGCCAGAGCCAGATCTTCGACCGCGAAGGGCTCGACCTGGACCGCTCCACGCTGGCAGACTGGGTCGGCAAGAGCACGGCCTTGCTGGAGCCATTGGCTGAAGCCATCGGCCGCCACGTCCTGTCGGCCGAAGCGATTTTCGCCGATGACACGCCCGTCAGCATGCTCGCCCCCGGCGCCGGCAAGACCCAGACAGCACGGCTCTGGACCTATGCCCGCGACGAACGGCCGTGGTGCGGCACCGCCGCGCCCGCCGCCTGGTATCGGTTCTCCGGCGACCGCAAAGGCCAGCATCCCAAGGATCACCTGGCCCGATACCGTGGCTGGATGCACGCCGACGGCTATGCCGGGTTCGAGGACCTCTACCGCTCCGGGGCCATCCGCGAAGTTGCCTGCATGGCCCATGTCCGGCGCAAGTTCGTCGACATCCACCGATCACAGGGCTCACCTATCGCCGAAGAGGCCATTGGCCGGATCGCCCAACTCTACGCTGTCGAGAAGGAAGCCAGAGGGTCACCGCCAGATCGTCGCGCAGAACTCCGACGGGCTCATGCTGCTCCGGTCTTCGGTGAACTCGAACAATGGCTGGCCGCGCAGCTGACCAAGATCTCGGGAAAATCACCACTCGCGTCTGCCATACGCTATGCCCTGGCTCGCATGGAGCGAACGCGCCCCTACTTGGAACACAGCATCCTGGAGTTGGACAACAATGCAGCCGAACGTGGCATGCGCAGCGTCGCGCTCGGCAGGAAAAACTACCTCTTCGTCGGCTCCGAGGCAGGCGGCAAGGCCGCAGCCATCGCATACACCCTGATTGAAACAGCCAAGCTAAATGGCGTCGACCCACAGGCTTGGCTCGCCGACACCCTTGCGCGCATCCCGGATTACAAGATCACCAAGGTCGATGAGCTGCTGCCATGGCACTGGAACGGGTAGCGGTCAGACCGGACGCTTACCTGAATGCAGCGTTTTTTGCCGGGAATATGCTCCTGCTTCCGTGTACCCTTAGCCCCGATTGTCAAAGCGGCTTGCCTGATCGGGGCTGTCCAAAGGCTTTTCGCCTGACCGGGTGCATGTACACCCGATCGACACAAAGCACGAACCGCTTTACGGCAACCCGAAAACCTTTCTCGACTTGGATGCAGGCACGGTCCGGGTTGAGAACGGTTCATGGCGGACGCATCTTTGCGCCCGCTTTGACTGCTGGCAGAGCGTGTCAGTCATTCCTTGGGATCAGGGCATATCCCGGGTGATGGATGACGCTGGAAAACTGCTTGCACAGGGTCTCGACCACTAGCTTGACGCGCGGATTCTTGTGCCGGGCGGCGCCGTAGATCACCCAGACGGAAATCTGGTCCACATTCTCGGCGGGTTTGAGCAGCGGGACAAGACTGCCCTGATCCACCTCGTAATAGACGAAGAAGTCGGGGAGGTAGGCGACGGCCTCACCCGAAACCGCATAGAACTTCGCCATCCAGTAGTCGTGCACGCTGAATCGTACGTTGTAGCGCGCGACCTGCTTGCTATCCTCGTCCTGAAGCAGCCACGGTTCGGAAATGCCCTTTCGCGTGTATTCAATGCCCGGCATATGTGACAGGTCGTCAATCCTTTCAGGCGTGCCCAACTTTTCAAGCAAGGTTGGGCTTGCATAAGCACGATAGCTGACATTGCCGAGCTTCCGGCACACATAGTCGGACGATGGCGCGGTGCCGACGAAGATCATGCAGTCGAAGTCGGATTGCTCCGGCAAGGGCGTGTCGCTTGCATAGGTACGTGTCTCGAACGACAAGCCGGGATGCTCTCGCGCCAGCAGAAGCGTGGCGGCGCCGATGATGCTGGTTCCGAATTCGACGCTGCCCAGAATGCGAACTTTGCCGTTCAGGGTACTGTGCGCGCGCTGAGCGGCGCTCGTCGCGACCTCGATGCTGTCAAACACACGTGCGCTGTTGTCCAGCAGCGCGCGGCCTGCATCAGTCAGGTGCAGCCCCTTCTGGGATCTAAGGAACAGTTCGACTTCCAGCATGTCCTCCAGACGGCGGATGCTGTGGCTCAACGTCGCCTTTGGAACGCCGGATACCATTGTCGCGCGTGTTAGACTGCCCGTCCGGGCAATAAGCACGAAATTGCTTATGTCCTTCAGTTCTATCTTAGGCATGCTTAATCCTTGGGTGGCGTTCGATTTTTGGAACAGAACGTCTCTGGTGTTTGTCTACTCGTCCCCTAATGGCCCTGATACCAAAAACGGCAATTAGCGTTCGGCGGATCGGAAAGCCTAAACGTTTCAGCCGATCATTGCCTGCAGAAAGAACAAAAACACTACTTTCCTCGCAAGCTTGGCGCACGTTGATCTAGGCTGCCGCCAGCAAGCGCTGTCATCAACAACAGGGAGCAGCATTTGAAGACCAAGGCAGGTGACCCCCCCCCATTGCTTCAATTGCGTAACATTACCAAGAGATACGGCACATATGTGGCAAACGACAGCGTGGATCTTGCGCTGGAACACGGTCAGATTTGCGCCATCCTTGGTGAAAACGGCGCAGGCAAATCCACCCTCATGAAGACCATTTACGGTATTCAGCAACCGGATGAGGGCGAGATTGTCTGGAACGGCGAAAAGGTCGCCGTCACCAGTCCGAGTGTTGCCAGAGATCTGGGTATCGGAATGGTTTTTCAGCATTTCTCGTTGTTCGAAACGATCAGCGTCGTTGAAAATATCTCGCTGACCGTTCCCGGATCGTTGCCGGACCTGGCCGAAAAAATCAGGCAGAAGGCGAATGAATACGGCCTTCATGTAAATCCTGACGCGCCGGTGCATAACCTTTCCGTTGGCGAGCGGCAGAGGGTCGAGGTCATCCGCTGCCTCATGCAGGATCCGAAGCTGCTCATCCTGGACGAGCCGACATCCGTGCTGCCGCCCCACAGCGCGCAGCAGCTTTTCGGGACGCTGAGGAAACTATCCGAGCGTGGCGTTGCTATGCTCTACATCTCGCACAAGCTGGAAGAGATCAGGGACCTGTGCCATTGCGCCGTCGTGCTGCGCCAGGGACGCGTCACGGGCACGACGAACCCGCGGCAGGCCACATCGGCGGAACTGGCCCGCCTGATGATCGGGCAGGACATCCCGACAACCCGCCACGCCGAGGCGAAACCGAGCTGCGAACCCGCCCTGACCGTTAGCGACCTCGCCTATGACAATCCCGATCCGCTGGGAGAAAGCCTCGACAGCGTGTCGATGGTGGTGCGTCCTGGCGAGATCGTCGGCATTGCTGGGGTGTCGGGCAACGGCCAGTCCACGCTGGCGCGGCTTTTGTCAGGTGAAATCAGGTTGCAGGGCGACATGGCCGGCAAGATCCGGGTTTTCGACCGCCCCGTGGGGGATGTTCCGCCGGGAACGCGCCGGCAAATGGGGGTAACCTTCGTTCCCGAAGAACGACTGGGGCGCGCCACGGTCCCTGCCATGAGCCTGGCGGACAACGTGTTGCTTACCGCCCACCGGGCAGGCTTGGTCCGAAAGGGATTGATCAGACGACGGCAGCAGGCCGATTTTGCTGACAAATGCATTTCCGGCATGGATGTCCGTTCACGGGGTCGGCAATCGATCGCATCCAGCCTCTCGGGCGGCAACCTGCAGAAGTTCGTGCTGGGCCGCGAGATTCTGCTGGAGCCCCGCATCCTGATCGTTTCTCAGCCGACCTGGGGCATCGATGTCGGAGCGGCGGCGATGGTCAGGCAGAAGCTGGTGGACCTGAGGGACAACGGCACGGCGATCCTCATGATTTCCGAGGAACTGGAGGAGATATTCGAGATCTCCGACCGCATCCACGTCATGTATCATGGACGGCTGTCCCCCTCGGTCCAGGCCAGGTCGGTGACCGCCGAAGATGTCGGGCGGATGATGATGGGCGAATTCGACCAGACGATGAGGGCGGCGTGATGATGGGTCGGTACGCACTTGTCCAGCGAAGTGAGGTGTCGCTCAAGAGCATCATGCTCGTGCCACTGGTGACTTTCGTTCTGGCATTGCTGGGAAGCATGGTCCTGTTCGGCTTTCTGGGCGCCCCGCCTCTCGAAGTCCTATACAGGCTGCTGATTGATCCGCTGGCATCGGCGTACAACATTTCCGAGGTGGTGATAAAGGCTGCCCCGCTGATCCTGATCGCCCAGGGTCTGGCCATCGGGTTCCGGGCGAAGGTCTGGAACATCGGCGCGGAAGGCCAGCTGATCATCGGCGCCGTGGCGGCAAGCGTCATCCCCATAAGCTTTCCGGAAAGCCAGAACGTCCTGATGCTTCCGGCGATGATGCTTGCCGGCATGATCGCGGGGGCGGCGTGGGCCGGGATCGCAGCGGCGCTGAAGACGCGCTTCAACGCCAGCGAGATCATCGTGACGCTGATGCTGAACCAGATCGCGGTGCAGATCCTGTATTTTCTCATCAGTGGGCCGCTCAAGGATCCGATGGGGTTCTCCTATCCCCAGTCGGTAAGCTTTCCTCCGGTGGCGATGTATCCGCTCCTGTCGGATGACGGAATGCTCAGGGCGAGCGCGTCCATCCTCGTGGTCATCCTGCTGTCGATTGCGGCGCTGATCTATGTCACGCGCACCTTCTCGGGATACACGCTGCTTGTGGGGGGGCTTGCCCCAAGTGCCGCAAGCTATGCAGGCTTCAGCGCCAAGAAGGCGGTCTGGATCACGCTGCTGATCGGCGGTGCCGCGGCGGGCCTGGCCGGAGTGGGCGAGATTTCGGGGCCGATCGGCCGGCTCCAGCCGTCGTTGTCCCCCGGCTACGGCTTTGCCGCGATAATCGTGGCCTATCTCGGAGGCCTGCATCCGGTCGGGATACTGCTGGCCGGGACATTCATGGCAATCGTCTATGTCGGCGCGGACGGTGCGATCATCGATGTGGGCCTTCCCCCGGCCGCGCCGGTAATCTTCCAGGGAATGGTTCTCGTGTTCTACCTCGCCTCCTTCGCCTTGGTCCAATACCGCATCGCACGAGTCCAGCCGGAGGCAAGGGCATGACGGACACTATCATCTTCGTCCTGGCGGGCGCCTTCGCAACCGCAACACCCCTTCTGCTTGCCGCGATCGGCGAGGCCGTGGCAGAGAAAACAGGGGTCATGAACCTTTCCGTGGAAGGCATGATGGCATTCGCGGCAGCCGTGGCCTTTGCCGTCACTTATCAGACGGGAAACATCGTGCTGGGCTTCGGCCTTGCGGTCGGCGCATCCGTGGCGCTGTCCCTGGTCTTCTCGATCCTTGTGCTGGGCTTTTCGGCAAACCAGATCGTTTCCGGGCTTGCCGTCGGGATTCTTGGCCTTGGGCTTTCCAGCCTGGCCGGGCGCAGTTTCGAGAACCTGACGATGATGGCTCCGGCAAACCTTTCGCTCCCCGTCCTGTCGGACTTGCCTCTTGTCGGGCCGATCCTGTTCCGACAGAGCGCCATCACCTATTTCGCCTTTGCGGTCGCGTTCCTGACCTGGTGGTTCCTTGCCAGGACGCGCCATGGCCGCATCATAAAGGTCGTGGGCGAAGATCCGGCCATCGCGCACAACCTGGGCTTTGCCGTGATTCGCATCCGCCTTTTCGCGATCATTTTCGGCGCCGTGATGTCGGGCCTCGGGGGCGCCTATGCCTCGACGATCTTGACGCCCGGCTGGTCGGACGGCCTGATCGCCGGCCGGGGGTGGATCGCGGTTGCACTGGTGGTGTTCGGCACTTGGCGGCCGCTCAGGATCGCATTCGGAGCCTATCTCTTCGGGGCGCTCCTGCTGGGGGATCTGGCCGTGCAGGCCATGGGTTTCAGCGTCCCGGCGCAGATCATGACATCCCTGCCCTACGTGATGACCATCGTCGTTCTCGCGGCTGTGTCCAGGAACGCACTCCTGATCCGGCTGAACGCACCGGTTTCACTGGGCCAGAACTTTCGACCATCAAAATAACAACAAGCGACCAACAGGAGCAATCATGTACCATATCATTCGCGCACCCTTGCTTGGTGCAATCCTTTCCATATCATGGTCCGGGGCTCTGCTCGCGCAGGAACCGCTCGACCTTGCAATCGTGGCGCCCAACGCGATCGGCGATGTCGGCTGGGACCACGAGATCGTACGCGGCAAGGAGGTTCTCGAGGAACGGTTCGGGGACAAGCTGAACGTGACGGTGGTGGATTCGGTCGGCGAGGGGCCCAACGCCACCCGCGCCATGAACCGGCTTGTGGCGAACGGAACCGACATCCTGATCCTGGGCGGTTTCGGACACCTGAGTGACGGTCTGGCGCTGGCGAAGAGATCGCCCGACCTGAAGGTCCTGCATATCGGCGGGTACCAGAACCTTCCGAACTTCGCGACATTCACCGTCCGGCACTACCAGGCATCCTATCTGTGCGGCATGGCGGCTGGCTATGCGACGAAGAACCAGCAGCTTGGTGTCGTGGCCGCTTTCCCGCTGCCGGAAGTCCTGGGCATCCTCAACGCCTATGTTCTGGGCGCACAAAGCGTCAACCCGGACCTCAAGCCGGTGAAGGTGGTGTGGCTGAATGCCTGGTATGATCCGCCGCGCGACCGATCCTCGGCGGAAAGCCTGATTTCACAGGGCGCTGACGTGGTTTATTCGCTGTTCCCGGGCACCCCGTCAGCCGTCGCCACGGCCGAGGAAAAGGGCGTCTATGCCGTCACGACGCTCAGCGACAACTCTGCCCACGCGCCGACCAAGCACTTGTGCGCGGGCCAGGCCAATTTCGGGGTGGTCTATGCCGATGTCGTCCAGTCCGTGATCGATGGAACTTTTGAAGGGAAGGACACCTTCGCCGGTGTCGCCGAAGGGGCCATGGAAGTGGCCGGATTGTCGCCGGATCTGACGGAAGAACAGCGGGCGGCGATCTTGGCAAAGCAGGACGCGATGAGCGACGGCAGTTTCGATCCCTTTACCGGTCCGGTCATGAACAATGACGGGTCAGAGGCGATCGCTTCCGGAAAGAGGCTGGACGCGTCCGAGATCAAGAGCATGAACTTCCTTGTCCAAGGCATCGACTCGCGGCTGCAGAAATAGCCGGCCACTGCCACTGCCACTGCCACTGCCTCAGGATCGGCTCCGGAACGGGCTGATCCTTCCATCGGCCATGCGCTTCCCGGGCGCATGCCGATGATCGTCGAGAACATCACAAAAGCAGAAAAGCCTGCTACAACAGGAGGATTACTTATGACCAAACACAGCATCATCCCAGCGTCGATATTGGCACTTGGGCTGGGAATTATAGGACATGGAGCCCAGGCCGAGGTGCTTTTTTCCGGAAGCGAGATACAGCTGCACTACGGCGACGGATTTCATCTCGGCGCCAACGGCCTTGACTCGACCACCCGCACCACCCTGACCTTTGAACAATATACCTTGTTTAACTGGGGCGATCTTTTCTATTTCGTCGACCTCAACAAGGACCATCAGGGAACCGGGTCGAAAAACCATCACTACGCCGAAGCCTGGCTTCACCTGAGCGGCAAGGCTATGGGGCTGACATTCCCCGAAGGCGCGTACGTCAAGGACGTCGGGCCGGATCTTGGCATCAACCATGGCGAGGATTTTCTGGTCGTCGCTCCAGGTGTCCGTGCCGACCTGAACGTGAGCGGCTTTTCCGTCTTCACGGCCGGTGCCTATGTCTATAAAAATGTTGATGATCCATTTGATCGCGACCTCGACACGACATACCAGATAACCTTTGTCTGGGATTATCCCTTCAAGATAGGCAATGAAAACCTGTCGATCCGGGGATTTGCGGACTTTATCGGGGAACAAGGCGATGGCTTCGAAAGCCAGATCGTCTTCTCTCCCCAACTGCGCTGGGATGTCGGCAAGGAAGGCGGTGCCATCTTGGGTCTGGAATATACGTATTACAAGAACAAGTACGGCGTGAACGATGTGGACGACAACTCAGTCAGTGCGTTTGCAGCTTTAAAATTCTAGACATCGTGTGTTTGGCGCAAACGTGATATCATTTCGGTATGTAATACCATAACATCACGGTCCTAACGTTCCTTGGTAAGCACTCTGGATCCTCCGGGAGTGGACGCGCTAGCCCAAATGCGACTTCGGTTGCCGCGAGAGTTTCTCCCTGCGGTACCCGCGTCCGAGCAGGTTGGCCTTGAACACTTCGGCGGGAGTGCGGAAGCCCAGACACTTGCGCGGCGTGGCGTTCAGGCCGGCGCAGAGCTGGCGGAGTTCCTCCTGTGAAAGCGAGTTCGGATCGGTGTCGCGACAAAGCCATCGTCGCAGCCGTTTGTTGGCGTTCTCCACAGCACCTTTCTGCCAGGGCGACTGCGCCTCGCAGAGCCACGTTTGCGTCCCCACCTCGGCCTGCAGATGCGGCCAGTCGACGAACTCGGATCCGCGATCAAAGGTGATGGACCGGCAGGCATGTCGGGGCAGGGGCGTCAGGGCCTGGGCAATCTGCGCCATGATCGGCTTGGTGCGTTTCTCGGCGTTCTTCAACGCCACGAGGAAACGGCTGGTGCGCTCAATCATTGTGGTGACATTGGCAGGACCATATTTCTGTCGGAACAGCACCAGATCCGCTTCCCATGTGTGGATACCTCGGTCGGTGCAAGCTTTCTTTTGAACGGTTCGGACATGTGATCGGGTACGGTCATGTGTCAGGCCTCGGTGTGCGGCTTTGACAATGCCGCGGGCCGGTATGGCGATGCGAAGGCTGGGTCCATATCAATGCGCCCGAGCTACGAGCTCTCTGGGAAGCCATGGTTTTCCCAACCTCGATCTGGTCGATCGTTTGTCCGTACTGGTCAATGTCCGTCTCACACCTGCCTGCCCTTGCCGTGTCACACGGCGAGGGCAGGGTCTCGATAGTCCTCCTGTTTCGTCATCACCGCCCAGATCGCGCGGGCGGTCTTGTTTGCCAGGGCGATGGCGACCAGCATCCGGGGCTTGCGCGCCAGCATCTGCTCAAGCCAGGACCTGTTGAATGTCGCTGAGAACTGACCCGGGTATAGCGGAAATTTTCATTGAGAATTGACCCATGTGATTGGCTCGCCCCGACTGCATCAGGCAGGGGGCAAAGGAGTGATCGACATGGCTTTTTTGAGTGTCATCCGGCGATGGGCGTTGCGTGACAAGATTTCCATTCGTGAGATTGCGCGGCGAACCGGACTGTCGCGGAACACGATCCGAAAGTATCTGCGCGCTGGCGATGTGACGCCGCAGTTCAGCATCCCTGATCGCCCGAGCAAGCTGGACCCGTTTGCGGAGAAGCTTTCGGGCTGGTTGCTGCGAGAAGCTCGCAAGCCGCGCAAGCAGCGCAAGACGGTGAAGCTGCTCTACAAGGACCTTGCCGCACTGGGATATGGCGGCTCGTATGAGCGGGTTGCGGCCTTTGCCCGCTCCTGGCGCGCGGATCGGTTGCGCGATGAGCAGTCCATTGGTCGCGGCGTCTTCGTGCCCTTGGCATTCGCGCCGGGGGAGGCTTTCCAGTTCGACTGGAGTGAGAACTGGGCCGTGATCGGCGGGGTTCGCACGAAACTGCAGGTTGCCCACATCAAACTCGCACATAGTCGGGCTTTCCTGCTGCGGGCTTATCTGCTGCAGACGCATGAGATGCTATTCGACGCCCACTGGCACGGGTTCCGCGTCTTCGGCGGTGTGCCCGGCCGCGGCATCTATGACAACATGAAGACAGCTGTCGACAAGGTGCTGGTCGGCAAGGACCGGCAGGTCAACCTGCGCTTTATGGCTATGGCCAGCCACTACGTCTTTGATCCCGATTTCTGCAATCGGGCTGCGGGCTGGGAAAAGGGGCAGGTCGAGAAGAACGTTCAGGATGGCAGGAACCAGCTCTGGCAGACAATGCCGGCTTTTGCGGATCTGGCGAGCTTGAACATCTGGTTGGAGGAGAATTCTGTTCGTCTTTGGCATGAGACGCCGCACGGCACCTTGCCGGGCACGATCGCCGATATCTGGGAAGCGGAGAAGGAGGCGCTGATGGCCCTTCCTCCCGCATTCGATGGGTTCATCGAACATGGCAAGCGCGTCTCCCCGACCTGTCTGGTAACATTTGAACGTGCCCGCTACAGCGTTCCCGCCTCGTTCGCGAACCATCCGGTCAGCCTGCGGGTCTACCCAGAGAAAATTGTCATCGTGGCTGAGGGGCAGATCCTGTGCGAGCATGATCGGGTCATCGAGCGCGCCCATCACGCGCTGCCTCGCACGGTTTACGATTGGCGGCATTATCTCACGGTGATCCAGCGCAAGCCTGGTGCCTTACGCAACGGCGCCCCGTTTGCCGAGATGCCAGAAGCCTTCCGGCTGCTTCAGCAGCATCTGCTCAAGCAGCGCGGCGGAGACCGGGAAATGGCTGAGATCCTGGCGCTGGTGCTGCAGCATGACGAGCATGATGTCCTGGCCGCCGTCGAAATGGCGCTTGAGGCCGGCGTGCCGACCAAAACCCATGTGCTGAATCTTTTGCATCGCCTGGTGGATGACGGACCCATTGCAACGCCTGACCTGGACCCACCGCGGGCTCTGGCCCTTCGGGAAGAACCAAAAGCCAATGTCGCCCGGTATGACGACCTGCGCCGCCAGTTGAAGGGAGCACGACATGCGTCATGATCCCGCCAGTGCCGCTATCGTCATCATGCTCAAGAGCCTGAAGTTGCACGGGATGGCACAAGCCGTTGCCGACCTTATGGAGCAAGGCGCGCCCGCCTTTGAGGCCGCAGTGCCCATGCTCTCGCAGCTTCTGAAAGCCGAAATGGCTGAACGTGAGGTCCGCTCGATCGCCTATCATCTGAAGATCGCCCGCTTCCCCGCCTATAAAGATCTGTCGGGCTTCGACTTCGCTGCCAGCGATGTAAACGAGCCCCTGGTTCGGCAACTCCACCGGTGTGACTTCCTCGATGGCGCCCAGAATGTCGTATTGATCGGGGGGCCGGGCACAGGGAAATCGCATGTCGCGACCGCCTTCGGTATCCAGGCCATCGAACACCATCGCAAAAAGGTGCGCTTCTTCTCGACCGTCGAGCTGGTCAATGCCCTTGAGCAGGAAAAGATGCGCGGCAAGGCCGGGCAGATCGCTGACAACCTGACACGCCTTGATCTGGTCATCCTGGATGAGCTTGGATACCTGCCCTTCAGCGCCTCGGGCGGGGCGCTGCTCTTCCATCTGCTGAGCAGGCTCTACGGTAACCGGCCGATTGTTACCGCGGCGGTTGAGCCTTGAAGCGTTGCGCGAGTTCAGGATCGCTAACGAAGTCGTCGAGGAACTGGTGCCAGGTTTCTGCTGTGAGGCGCGCGTCTCTGAGCATGTCCGTAAGTTCGTCGATGCCGTCGTCGGTCAGGGCCGTGATGGCCTCGTCCGGCCCGGTGTAGACGCTGATGATGGAGCCATAGGTCAGATTGTCATCGTTGTAGACAATGGCTTCCAGAAGCTCCGGATCTTCGCCCAGCATCTTG
>NZ_JBQEOI010000045.1:0-22100 GCF_052045125.1 Paracoccus sp. 22332 | reverse complement strand
CGCTGAAGCTGAGGTTGGTGGTGATGATGACGCTGGTCCGCTCATAGAGCTTGCTCAGCAGATGGAAGAGCAGCGCCCCGCCCGAGGCGCTGAAGGGCAGGTATCCCAGTTCATCGAGGATCACGAGATCGAGGCGGGTCAGGCTTTCGGCAATCTGCCCGGCCTTTCCCTTGGCCTTTTCCTGTTCCAGGGCATTGACCAGTTCGATGGTGGAGAAGAAGCGGACCTTGCGGCGGTGATGCTCGATGGCCTGGACGCCGAGGGCGGTTGCGATGTGGGTCTTCCCCGTGCCCGGGCCGCCGATCAGGACGATGTTCTGGGCCCCGTCCATGAACTCGCAGCGGTGGAGTTGCCGGACTGTGGCTTCGTTGATCTCGCTGGCTGAGAAGTCGAAGCCCGAGAGGTCCTTGTAGGCGGGGAAGCGTGCGGCCTTCATGTGATAGGCGATGGAGCGGACCTCGCGCTCGGCCAGTTCGGCTTTCAGCAGTTGAGACAGGATCGGCACGGCTGCGTCAAAGGCCGGCGCCCCTTGCTCGATCAGGTCCGTCACGGCCTGCGCCATGCCATGCATCTTCAGGCTGCGAAGCATGATGACGATGGCGCCGCTGGCAGGATCATGACGCATGACGGCCTCCTGCAGCTTGGGTGCGCAGGCCGTCATAGCGCTCCACATTGGCCTTTGGCTCACGGCGCAGGGCCAGGGCCTGCGGGGTATCGAGGGGCGGCCCGCCAATGACCTTGCCATCGACCAGCCGGTGTAACAGGTTCAGCACATGGGTCTTGGTCGCCACGCCCTCGGCCAGGGCCAACTCCACCGCCGTCAGCACGGCCTGTTCGTCGTGCTGAAGAACCAGGGCAAGGATGTCGACCATCTCCCGATCACCGCCGGGTTTGCGCAGCATCTGCTCCTGCAACTGCCGGAAGGCAGGCGGGAACTCGGCAAAGGGCGCGCCATTGCGCAACGCCCCGGGCTTGCGCTGAAGAACAGCCAGGTAATGCCGCCAGTCATAGATCGTCCGCGGTGGCAGCTTGTGGCTGCGCTGGATGATGCGGCAATGTTCGCACAGGATGTTGCCCTCGGCCGCCACGACCAGCCGGTCCGGATAGATCCGCAGGCTGACGGGTCGGTTCGCAAAGGATGCCGGAACGCTGTAGCGATTGCGCTCGAAGCTGATCAGGCAGGTGGGCGAGACGCGCTTGCTGAGTTCGATGAAGCCGTCAAAGGCCGGCGGCAACGGCATCAATGCGGCCCGCTCCTCAGCCCAGACATCGGCGATGGTGCCGGGCAGCGTGCCGTGCGGGGTCTCTTGCCACACCTCCAGGCAGCGCTGTTCCAGCCAGGTGTTCATCATGGCAAGGTCGGGAAAGCCCGGCATCCCTTGTAAGACCTGATGGCGGGAGTCCTGAACGTTCTTCTCGACCTGTCCCTTCTCCCAACCCGCTGCCGGATTGCAGAACTCCGGCTCGAAGACATAGTGGTTGGCCATGGCGAGGAAGCGGAGGTTGACCTGCCGCTCCTTGCCACGGCCCACACGATCCACTGCCGTCTTCATGTTGTCGTAGATGCCGCGTTCAGGCACGCCGCCGAACACACGGAACGCGTGCCAATGGGCATCGAACAGCATCTCGTGGGTCTGCAGCGGATAGGCGCGCAACAGGAAGGCCCGGCTGTGCGACAGCTTGATATGCGCCATCTGAAGCTTGGTGCGCTCGTCCGTCAGATGGCCGTAGTCTTCGCTCCAGTCGAACTGGAAGGCCTCTCCCGGTCGGAAAGACAGCGGAACGAAGGTGCCGCGGCCCGTGGTCTGCTGTTCCCGCTGGCGATCTGTGCGCCATTGCCGCGCAAAGGCCGCAACCCGGCCGTAGGAGCCGGTGAAGCCCAGCTTGACCAGATCGGCATGCATCTGCTTCAGCGTCCGCCGCTGCTTGCGCGACTTGCCGGCCTCCGTCTTCAGCCAGCCGGCCAGCTTCTCGGCGAAAGGATCAAGCTTGCTCGGGCGATCCGGCGTGGCGAACTTCGGCTCGATCGTGTCTGCCGCCAGGTGCTTCGTAATCGTGTTGCGCGACAAACCGGTGCGCCGCGCGATCTCGCGGACCGACAGCTTCTGCCGCAAGTGCATGCGTCGAATGATGTTCAAAAGTCCCATGTGGATCACTCCCGTTACCCCCGCCGCTCATCGCTTTGGGGAAAGGTTCACATGGCTCAATTCTCAGTGGAAATTACGAGCCTATCCGGCTCAGTTCTGGGTGGAAATCAACACTCCGACTACAGCGTCATGCGGGATCAGGCTCGGGCGTGCTCTCAGTAATCTGAGAAATATAGTTGTCTTGATGTTGACCACACTAAACCTTTAGCCCCGCCCATCTGACCATAACACTCCCGGCCAGCATGCTCATGCCAATCGCGAGGAGTAAAGGACCAGCGAATTCCTCTGCAACAATGCCCGATGTCGAGGAAGCCGACAGCAGCATCAGGCTGAATTCTCCTCCGTGGGCCAGAATGATCCCAGTCCTCCATGCGGTCTGAAGCGACTCGCCGAATATTCGGGCGACGACCAAAACAATCAGCGTCTTGCCCGCGAAAATGATCGCGAGCCAGCTCAGCACGACTGGCCACGCATACGGGATGATCCAGAGTGGCAATTGCGTTCCGATGCCGACGAAGAATATCCCGACAAACAGATCGCGGAAAGGCCGTATCTCGTTCTCGACAGCATGGCGCGCGTCACCCTCGCCGATGATCATCCCGGCCGCGAATGCGGCGAGTGCCGGAGAAAGGCCGGCGGTGGCCGCGACAATCGCAGACCCTAATGCAATGGTGAGCGCGAGAAGCTGGGCAAGTTCCGGATCGCCACGCGACGCTACCCAACGGGCCAGCAACTGTAACGGGCCACGGGCAATGAACAGAGCTGCAACCAATGCCGTTGCACTGGCGACGACCGTTATCACGCCATACCCTTCGGCGGCTCCGCTCATCGAATCGTGCAGAAGCAGGAATGCGACAGCTGCCAAGTCTTGAAACAGAAGCACCGCAATGGCCAGGCGTCCTTGGGCCGATCCCAAAGCGTGCGCGCTTGCGAGCACCTTGAGGCACATGGCCGTGGATGACATGGCAACGGCCCCGCCGATGAGGATTGCGGGGACGGGCGCGAGATCGAAGATCAGACTCGCTATCAACGATACCGATATCGTGGTGACTCCAACCTGCGCGGCTCCAAGACCGAAGACATGCTTCCTGAGCGTTACGAGCTTCTCGAACGAGAATTCCAGGCCAAGAGCGAACAGCAGGAGTACCACTCCGATCTCGCCGATGCTGCTGAGGGCAGCGTTTTCGGCAATCAGGCCGAGGCCGGCA
The DNA here is from genome assembly GCF_052045125.1 of Paracoccus sp. 22332. Lineage (NCBI taxonomy): Bacteria > Pseudomonadati > Pseudomonadota > Alphaproteobacteria > Rhodobacterales > Paracoccaceae > Paracoccus > Paracoccus sp. 22332. Next base: position 18,745 of record NZ_JBQEOI010000045.1, on the reverse strand, counting down.
GGTCCGATGACTATGCCGGCAAGAATGTAACCGACAATGCTGGGCACGCCGATCCGTGAACATATCGTCACGAGCACGAACGCGGCAAAGACCAACAAGGCCGCACTTTCGACAAATCCGGTCACGCCATGCATGTTCTTCTCCTGATGGCATGGCGCAGGGAAGGCCAATACCTGTAAACTCTAGACGTGCGAGCGCGCCCACTGCGCTATCTGCGCGGCAGGCATTGCACCGCTCGTCCTCGCGATTTCCTTGCCGCTCCTGAACAGGATCATGGTGGGGATGCCGCGGATCCCGTAGCGGCCGGCAATCTGCTGTTCGGCCTCGGTGTCGAGCTTGCCCAGGCGGACATGGGGTTCGAGCGACTGCGCCGCCGCCTCGAATTGGGGCGCCATCATCTTGCATGGCCCGCACCACTCAGCCCAGAAATCGACCAGCATTGGCAGTTCGGCATTCGCGTGGCGGTCAAAATTAGCCGCGGTGAGCGTGACGGGCCTGCCTTGAAAGAGAGGCGCGCCGCAGCGTCCGCAATTGGGATTATCGGTCAGGCGCTCTTGCGGCACTCTGTTGGTGGAGTTGCAGTGCGGGCAAGCGACCGTGGGCATCCTGTATCCTTTCGTTGACGATCCGGGCTCGGCGGCCGAATGATGCAAGCGTTCAGCGCGTGGATATGGCGCGGCGGGCCTCTCGCTGCCGCGGCTCGGGCAGGTATTCCACGCCACCGCCCTGGCGCCGAACCGGCTGCGGATAGAGCGTCATCAGCTCCAGTATTTCCTCGGGCATGTCCGTTCCGACGGGCAGGCCCATGTCGTGGGCCTCTTCGGCAGAGATGGGATAATCGTGGGTCCAGGTGCCTGTCGCCAGCTTCGCCGCCAGCGCCGCCGCGCGGTTCTCGTCCATCTTGTCGGACAAAAGACGTTTCGCGAATGCCTCGATCTGCGCAATGGCCTTGCGACCGACGTCGGCCATGATGAGAGTCTGGTCGTCGATCTCGGCGATGGGTTTCTCCTCGACGACTTTGAGGAGCGAGGCAGCAGGCAACTGGCCAAGCTGCGGATCGACGGGTCCCAGCACGGAATGCTCGCACATCACGATTTCGTCGGCGGCAAGCGCGATTAACGTGCCGCCCGACATCGCGTAATGCGGCACGAACACGGTGACCTTGCCCTTGTGGCCCTGAATGGCGCGGGCAATCTGGGTCGCCGCCAGCACAAGGCCGCCCGGTGTATGCAGCACGATGTCGAGTGGCACTTCATCGTCGGTCATCTGGATCGCGCGCAGGACTTCTTCTGAATCATTGACGTCAATGTAGCGCATCAAGGGGAATCCCAGCAGGTTCATCGTCTCCTGCCGATGGATCAGCAGGATGACGCGACTGGCACGCTTCTTCTCGATACTGGCGATCTTGCGTGCGCGCATCGCCTCAAGATATCTGCGCTGCAGAGCCGGCTGCAGCGCCGAGAAGATGAAGAACAGCCAGAAAAGCTGCGTTACGTCCATGGACCTTATCCTCCTTCCCGTCGGCCATCCGGCAGAAAGCCATAGATGCCCTCGTCGCGATAATAGTGGCGATAGACGTCGGCGCGCCTTCGCAGGAGTGGCGTTACAAACCAACCGGCGAGAAACCCGCCGATATGCGCCCACCAGGCAACCCCGCCCGTGGCCGGATCGCTGCCGAGCGACAGGAAAACGGGAACGACCTGCATGACGAACCAGATCATCGCGAAAATGACCGCGCGCACTTCGAAGAAGAGGGGAATGACCAGGATCGGCACGATCACGACCAGCCGCGCCGCCGGAAACATGCGTGCGTAGCAACCGATCACGCCCGCGATGGCCCCCGATGCGCCAAGCGCGGGAACGACTGAGTGGGGGTTCGCCAGCGCGTGAGCCAGTCCGGCCGCCACACCACAGAACAGATAGAACAGTGTGAATCTACCCGGTCCGAGCCGATCTTCGACGGCGGGGCCGAAGATCCAGAGCGTCCACATGTTCAAGATGAGATGCACCCAGCCCCCGTGCAGGAAGATGTTGGTCAGGAACGGGGTCCAGTCGGACGGGGCGACGAGGCGGAGCTGACCGAAGACGCGCGACGGCACCAGCGCGAAGTCGAACAGGAACCGGTTGAGCGCACGCGGCGGCAAGCCGCTCTGGTAGAGGAAAGCGAGAAGGCTGATCCCGACGACTGACCAGACGGCCACGGGGGGTATCTGCGAGCAACGGTATCGGCCCATGGAAACATCTCATTTCCCCGAGCGCATGCAGCTGGCCGTCATCACGTCGTCTTTCTTGCAATTGCCACACCCGTCCACGCCGGAGGATCAGAGGCGGGGAAGGATTCGAGCGAGGCTTCGAGGACCGGATCGAAACTCTCCCTGTCGCTGGTAGACGGGTCGGCCGTGCTCTCATGCTGGACGCCTCTTGAGAGGCGGCGATCGGGGCGGAACGGGACCCGGAAGGCTCCCGGAGCATCGACGCCCTTGTGCAGCCGGTGGCGCGTCTCCCCCGCCCACGGGTTCGCCATCCGGGCCCCCCCAGCGTCCTCGCGCACGACATAATGCCAGTCCTGCCGCTCTGCGAAGTCCACGGCGCTGTCGCGATCCGGAAACTTCAGCCGGATCGGACGATAGGGATCGCCGCTTGCCGTCCATCCCATCAGCGGCTCGATCTGCGGCGGCCGGGACGGCTCGAACTCGAGAACCCAGTAGCTGGGCCGGGGCGCCGATGTCATCGCGGAACGCGCCGGGCGGTAGATGATCGCGGTCGGCACGTCCCAGGATGGCAGATCGGTTCCGGGAATTTTCGGCGGGAATGGTGGACGATTATGGCCGCGCATATCAGTTCTCCCGGGTGTCGGTGGATACGAGAAGGTGACGTTCGAGATCGTCGAGTTTTTCCATTCGCCTCGAATTCAGGCGAACGGCGCGTTCGGTGTTCTGCGAAGGAAAGGCAGCAGCGTGCAGGACGTCCGACCGCATCGCTATCGTAAGATCGGCGACGGCATTCATCACGCCCTCTCCGTCCCCGTCCGAGAGCGTGCCGTCAGCAAAACCGGACTGCAAGCTCTCTAGTACCTGCTCGAAGCTGGACACGACCCCTGCACTCGCGACCACAGCAAGCTTGTGGCTGAGAACACGCAGTTCATCGATCAGCTTCGCATCGTGCCTTGCGGTTTCCACGATCTCTGCGACCTTCTCGATGCAGGCCATGTAAATGTCGCATTGCTGCTGGAGGATGATGACCCTTCCTTCCTTGCGAAGCTCGAGATCGGTCTGGCGATTGAGAAGCGCCGCGGTCAGAATGATCGTCACGACAGCGCCGAGGAAGATGAGCGTCATCTCCTGCGCGAAAGGCAGTATGTCTTCGGCAAGATACATCGAACGAAAAACGAAAACGATGCCGATGCCCAAGGCAGCGGCCGCAGCAGCAAATGCCAAGTCAGGCAGGCGGTTCGACATCAGCACCTCGCATTTTCGGTGTCAGGTGGCATGCACGGCTTTGCATCGGCGTCCGGCGCCTCTGCGTCCCGGTGCCGCAGGAAGATTGGCGTCGGACCGCTGCCGAACGGATTGAAGCCGGTGCTCAGGCAACGGTCGAAGATCGTTTCGTCCCATCGGGTGAAATCGTGCTCCTCGCCGGCAAGTCGCCCGTCATCCACCACAGGGCACCTCACGCCTTTGCCGATGGGGGAGCGTCATCGAAGGCCGCACCGTCCGAACGATCCGCCTTGCGAAGCCGTAGCCCGAGGAGGATCATCATCACCCCGAAGACCGCGGCGTAGAAGCCGATCAGCCAGCCGAGCGCGAGGAAGCTTTCGACCGGGCGCGTCAGCAGCATCCAGGTCACGACGACACCGAGAACGACCGAGAGAAGGCCGCTCAGGATCAGCCAGATTTCGCCGTTGATTTCCTTTCGCAGGCGGATCGCTGCCGCGATCTCGAGGGCACCCGAGAACACGGACCAGAAGGCGATGCTGGCCCAGAGGAATGTCGCAAGCACAAGCGTCGCCACGAACGGCGAGAAGACCACGACGACCCCCGTGGCGATCCCCAGAATGCCGCTGAACATCAGCCAGCCCCAGCGATCGCCCCCGCGGATGTTGCGGACGGCGGCGACGAGGCCGAACACGCCATCGGCGAAGGCGAAAGCGCCGAAGACCAGCGTCAGAGCAAGCAGCGACTCCGCAGGCATGAGGAAGGCGAGAACCGCGATCACCAGCGCCAGGACACCGCGCAGCACGAACAGCCACCAGTTCCCGGACAGGCTGCACAGCATGTCCTGCATCGTGTCGGATTGGTTTGCAGAGGTTGTCGTCATTGGTCCATCTCCTGTTTAGGTTTCAACTCAGTAGTGCCGATTGTCTCCGCGCCGGCCAGGGCGGCCGCCACGCGACGGCGGTCCTCGACCGGTTGAGGCAGACACTGCGTCCGGGCAATTTCCTTTTCCACGGGCGCGCGCCCCGATGCCTCGCCGATCAACCCGGCTTCGACCAGCGTGCCGCGCAGTGTCTCCGCCGCGTTCTCTGCAATCTTCAACACTTCCGCCTCAGTGAGACCCAGGAGGTGCGCCGTCTCCGCGATCGTGGCGTCTTCCAGGTACATCCGATACAGGACGCGGCGCTCGACCGGAGCAAGATCTGCGATAGCCCGGTGCAGTGCCATGGCGATATCATGACGATCCACTTCGGTCTCGGGGTCTGTACCGCCGTCGTCGGCGATGAGGTCCTCCAGCATCAGCACTTCGTCGGGCTGGTAGAACTCGAACATCGCCTGATCCGCCTCGGTCGGATCCTCCGCCGGGGCCTCGGGTTCCGCCTCGATGGAGGCGGCATCCTCAGGCACGGCGCGGCGGGCGGCGCGGGATTCTTCCTCGATGGTCTCAAAAGCCAGCCGTTTCAGCCAGTCGCCGACGGAAAACTCCGAAGGCCGATCCTCGAAGCGGGCCAGCCCCTTGAGGATCGTCGCATCGAAGAGACCGCGAACGCTCAGATATCCCTTCGGTACCGATCCGCTACACTCGAGATAGGTCAACTCGCGCCTGACGGTGTCATAGATCGTATCGAGATGATCCTCGATCAGGTCGAAGAAGAGTTGGCGCCGGTCCGCTTCCGCCGCATCCCGCGCGGGCGGCAGCGGGGCGCCGATCCGGCGCCGGCGGGCGGGACGCTTGTATTCAGACTCGTGCTTGAGGCGCGCCACATGCCGATCGACCTGGTGGCGCAGGTCGGCAAAGGCCTTGCGCAGGACAGGCTCGATCTCGAATCCATCTTCCCGCGCCGCGATCACGCCCGACGGCAGTTGCAGGCGCAGGCTGACCTGGATGCGCGTCTTGCCCCTCGTCTGCGAGGCAACGACTTCGAGCCGGACCAGATCCTCGCGAAAGCGCGCAAGGTGCGGTTCAAGTTGCCGCACCTCTTCCTCGATGACCTCAGGCGCGCGCTGTTGGCCGTGCCGGTCGAGATTGCGGAATGATCTGATGACGTTCATGCCGTGGACCTTCCTATAACTCTCCGAAGAGATGGCCCGGCGCGACCGATATCGCGCCGGGCCAGTCTTTTGCGCTGTCACTCGGCGGACTTGTCGTCCTTGGACTGCACCTCATCCCCAACGCTGGGCGTCAGAGCGTCCGCCTTGTTATCGGCAACTGCGCTGGACTCGCCGATCCCGGCTTGGGCCGGATCGTCCGGGCTGTCGTCACCGGTGTCCCTTGCCATCTTTTCGAACACGACCTTCTGTTCGTCCGCTGACCAGGCGACGCGGACCTTGTCACCATCCTCGATCCGCCCCGAGAGCAGTTCGCGAGCCAACTCGGTCTCCAACTCCGACCGGATCAGCCGGCGCAGCTCGCGGGCGCCGAATTCGGGGCGGAAGCCGGCCGCGCCGAAGTGATCCACGACGCTCACGTCGAATTCGAGTTCGACGCCCTGGGTAAGGGCGGTCCGCTTCACCCGGTTGAGCTGCAACTCGACGATCTGGCGGATCTCCGACTGATTCAGCGAATGAAAGACGATGATCTCGTCGATCCGGTTGATGAACTCTGGCCGGAAATGACCGCGCAACACCTCCATCAGTTCGGATTTCTGCTTGGCCTCGTCGAACTCCCTGGTGCCGCGTTTCGTAAGGTTGCGCTGGATGATATCCGAACCGAGGTTCGAGGTTGCGATGATGATGGTGTTGGTGAAGTCCACCACGCGGCCCTTGCCATCTGTCAGGCGGCCATCGTCGAACACCTGAAGCAGGATGTTGTAGACATCCGGATGCGCCTTCTCGATCTCGTCGAGCAGCACCACCGAATAGGGCCGGCGGCGCACCTTCTCGGTCAGTTGCCCGCCTTCGTCGTATCCGACGTAGCCCGGAGGTGCGCCAACCAGCCGGGCAACCGAGTGGCGCTCGCCATACTCCGACATGTCGATACGGATCATCGCATCCTGGTCGCCGAAGATCACCTCGGCGAGCGTCTTGGCCAGTTCCGTCTTGCCAACCCCGGTTGGCCCGAGAAACAGGAAGGTCGCAGTCGGACCGGAACCTTCGCGCAGACCCGCACGCGCCAGGCGCACCGCATCGGCCACGGCGCGGATCGCTTCTTCCTGGCCGATGACGCGCTCGTGCAGCTTCTCCTCGAGCTTGAGGAGCTTGTCCTTCTCCTCGGTGGTCAGCTCCGTGACCGGAACGCCGGTGATCTTGGAGACGATCTGCGCGACGTGATCGGCGCGCACCTCGGCGGTCGCCGAAGCCTGGTCGCGCTTCCAGATTTCCAGAAGCTCGTCCAGTTCCTTCTGCTTCTGCTCCAGCTCCTTCTTCAGTTCCGCTGCCCGGTCGAATTGCTTGCGGGCTGCGGCATAGTCCTGTTCGCGCTTGATCTGCGCGACCTCGGCTTCCAGCTCCTGGACGTCCACGGGGCGCGCCGTGGCGCTGATCTTCACCCGCGCGGCTGCCTGATCGATCAGGTCGATCGCCTTGTCGGGCATGAAGCGACCGGTGATATAGCGATCCGAAAGCTCCGCGGCGGCGATGATGGCCTCGTCGGTGATCGTCACCTTGTGGTGCGCCTCCAGCGTGTCGCGCAGGCCGCGCAGGATCATGATGACCTGAGCTATCGTGGGTTCCTCGACATAAACCGGCTGGAACCGTCGCTCGAGCGCCGCGTCCTTCTCGATGTATTTCTGGTACTCGTTGAGCGTCGTCGCGCCGATCAGGTTCAGCTCGCCCCGCGCCAGCGCCGGCTTGAAGGTGTTGGCGATGTCGAGACCACCTTCGCCACCGCCTTGGCCGGCGCCGACGATGGTGTGGATCTCGTCGATGAACAGGATCAGGCTGTCCTTCTCCTCGGTGATCTCCTTGAGGATCTTCTGGACTCGCTCCTCGAACTCGCCGCGATACTTCGACCCGGCCACCATCGAGTTGATGTTGAGCTCGACCAGCCGCTTGTCGCGCAGCGCCTCGGGCACTTCGCCCGCGACGATCCGTTGTGCAAGTCCCTCGACGATGGCGGTCTTGCCCACGCCGGGCTCGCCGATCAGCACCGGGTTGTTCTTTTTCCGGCGGGCCAGCACTTCGATCGTCGTCTCGATCTCGCGGGCGCGGCCGATGACGGGATCGAGCTTGCCCTCGCGGGCGAGCTTCGTCAGGTCACGGCTGAACTGGTCAAGATCGGGCGTGCTGGAAGGCGCCTCCACGCGGCCTTCCTCGGCACCCTTGCCCACGACCTTGGTCACCTGCTGGCGAAGCGCCTGCGGCGTCAATCCGTATTTGCGCAGGATCGACGCGGCCAGGCCATCACCTTCCTCGGCAAGGCCGATCAGAAGGTGCTCGGGACCGACATAGGAATGGCCGAGTTCGTTCGAGGCGATGAAGGCCCGGTTCAGCGCGTCCTTCAGGCGAGGACTGACGCCGATTTCGCCTTCCGTCTTGGCGTCTCCACGCTTCGCTTCCTTGTCGATCTGGCGCCGCAGATCGTCCACATCGACCTTGAACTGCTCCAGGATCGTCTTGACGACGTCAGACGCGGTCAATGCCAGAAGCAGATGTTCGGTATCGACCTCGCTGCGCCCGAATTCCCCGGCCTTCTGTGCGGCATCCTGCAGCAGCTTGTTGCCCTGTTCGCTCAGCCGGTCGGCGATGGTGCGTCCGCCGCCGCGCCGCGATCCACGCCGCGGCGCGCCCTCGCCGAAAGTGGCGTCGACGACAGCGTCATCGCCGTCACCCATGGAGCCGAGCGTGCCGCCTCGCAGCGGACTGTCACCAAAGAGGCTGCCGAAACCGCTCTCGCCGAAGAATTCGTCAAGAAGCGAACGCCGTCCGAACAGGGACTCCAGCGGCGAGGCGCTGCGCCCCGACCGGCGCGCCATTTCGCTGTAATGCTGATCGCACAGCTCCATGTTCTGAACTTTGCCGTTCACCGAGGCGCGCACGCGCGCCGTCGCCGGGCGACCGCAAATATCGCAAGCTCCGTTTGCCATTCGTCTTCTCCGTTTTCATTATCCAGTCAGGGTTGTTCGCCGATCATCTGCGCCAGTGACAGTGTCACGCAGCGACCGCTTCCGTTCGTTTCAGCTTGGACCCAATTGCCACAAGATCGGGCTCGTCCAGGGTCTCTCGTTGCAGGAGATCCTGCGCCGATTGCTCGAGAAGATCCAGATTGGATTCAAGAAGGGTGAGAGTGCGCTTGAACACGCCATCCACGATGTCGCGCACCTTTAGGTCCATTCGCTCGGCCGTGGCCTCGCTGTAGCGGCGGTTGAGCCAGGACGCCTGATCGCCGGTGCCGAGAAAGCCGGGCCGATCGGTGTCGTAGCTGACATGCCCGAGGTCTTCGTCCATCCCGTACCGCGCGACCATGGCGCGGGCGATGTCGGTCGCCTTGACCAGATCGTCCGCCGCCCCAGTCGAGACATGATCGTAGATGATCTTCTCTGCCGCGCGCCCGCCAAGCAGGACTGCGATCTTGTTCTCGAGTTCCTCCCGCGTCATCAGGAAGCGGTCCTCGGTCGGGCGCTGGATGGTGTAGCCGAGCGCGCCAATCCCGCGCGGTATGATCGAGACCTTGTGCACCGGGTCCACCCCCGGCAGAGCCATCGCCACCAGCGCGTGCCCCATCTCATGATGCGCCACGATCTCGCGTTCGCGCGGATTGAGCACGCGGTTCTTCTTTTCCAACCCGGCGATGATGCGTTCCACCGCATTGTTGAAGTCGTCCATCGTCACCGCATCAGCCTTCCGCCGCGTGGCGAGCAATGCTGCCTCGTTGACGAGATTGGCGAGGTCCGCCCCGGAAAAGCCGGGAGTAAGCGCTGCGACCTTCTCGGCATCGACGTCCGGGGCGAGCTTCACCTTCTTCATGTGCACGCCCAGGATCTGGATGCGCCCCTTCTTGTCGGGCCGATCCACCAACACCTGCCGGTCGAAGCGGCCCGCGCGCAGAAGCGCGGGGTCGAGGATCTCGGGTCGGTTGGTGGCGGCCAGGAGCACGATGCCCACTGAAGGGTCGAAGCCGTCGAGCTCGGTCAGAAGCTGGTTCAGCGTCTGCTCACGCTCATCATGGCCACCGGCGATCTGGCCGGAGGAGCGCGCCCTCCCAAGAGCGTCGAGTTCGTCGATGAAGATGATTGCCGGGGCCGATTTCCGGGCCTGCTCGAAGAGGTCGCGCACCCGTGCGGCACCGACGCCCACGAACATCTCGACGAACTCGGAGCCCGAGATCGAAAAGAAGGTCACGCCCGCCTCGCCTGCCACCGCGCGCGCCAGAAGCGTCTTGCCGGTGCCCGGCGGCCCGACGAGCAATATGCCTCTGGGGATATGTGCGCCCAGCTTTCCGTATTCGGCGGGGTTCCTGAGGAACTCCACGACCTCCTCGAGCTCGGCCTTGGCCTCGTCCACACCGGCCATGTCGGCGAAGCTGACGCCGGTTTCTTTTTCCATGTAAACCTTGGCCTTGCTGCGGCCGACCTGCATGAAGCCGCCAAAACCCTGCTTGTCGGCGAACTTGCGGAACAGCAGCATCCAGATTCCGAAGAAGACAAGCGCTGGCGCCACCCAGGAAATCAGTGTGCCGAAAAAAGTATTCTGAGGAACGCCCGTGATCTCGACGCCGGAGCGGTCGATCCGCTGCAGGATCGCGGGATCCACGACCGTCGTCACGAACTGGCTCTTGCCGTCGACGGGTTCGGTGAAGGTGCCGGTGATGGTGTCTGACCCGACCGCGACCGACGCGACCCTGCCGTCCTCGAGATAGGTTTCGAATTGGCTGTAGCTGATGGGAGCCACGGATTGCCAGCCGGCGATCAGATCCTGGATGAAGATCACGGCTATGAAAGCCACCACCCAGTACCAGATGTTATATTCGGTCTTCCTTTCCATGCCGCTTGTCCCTTTCACTGGCGCCCGAGCCGCGCCCTGATCCGCTCGAGCAGCGCCAGCAGGATGCGCCTTTCGTCTGCCGACAGATCCTGCAGGATTTCATGTTCGAGCGCCGATTGCCGCGGCGCGAGTTCCTCCAGCATCGCCCGGGCCTTCGACGTTGCGGTGACGATCTGCGACCGCCTGTCGTCGAGCGAGGGCGACCGCTCGACCCAGCCGCCCCGGACCATGCGATCGACGAGCTGGCCCGCAGTGGCCCGGCCCACCTCCAGCCGCCCGGCCAGATCGCCGATGGTCAGCCCGGGCGAATCCTCGACATGTGCCGCCCCCATCCAGGACAGGCGGGTCAGGCCGCTGTCGCCAATCTCGTTGTCGATCCGCTGCTGGATGAGCTGCGCGACCCGGTGGATTGTCGTCCCGATCAGGGCGAGATCAGAAGTGATCAAGGGTATCTTTCCTCCGTCTGCATGAGAAACAGGATAGACCGCACTCCATCCAAAGTGCAATGCACGCATCATATATGCTTGCATAATAAATGGAACCGCCTATCTTGATGGGTGGTCTCCGAACCGACATCCAGCCGGCACCGTTGCCCGGTCCCTCCATGCCGACGGTTCGGGGGCATCGATCAGCAACAGGAGGCCAGTAATGCTCTACCCGACATATCTGCGCCGCAGCGATCCCTTTGCGCTGATGCGCTCCATGATGCGCGATCTCGACCGCGGTTTCTGGCCGCCGGCCCGCGCGGCGTTCCCGGCGGTGAATGTCTGGCAAGGCCCTGAGGCCGTTGCCATCGCCGCTGAACTTCCCGGCATCGAACCGGGCGACATTGAAATTTCGGTCAAGGACAACGTCCTGACGCTTTCGGGCGAACGCAAGGCGCCCGAGGTTCCCGACGGTGCGCGCTGGCACCGCAACGAACGCAGTTTCGGCAGGTTTTCCCGCACTATCCGCCTGCCGTTCGCGGCCTCGGATGACAAGGTCGAGGCGAGGATGACGAACGGCGTATTGCGGATCGTCATCTCCCGGCCCGAGGAAGAAAAGCCGAAGAAAATCGAGATCAAGGCAGCCTGAGAGGAGCTGGAACGATGAGCACCGACATCACGCAAGCCGCCGAAAAGACGCCGACCGACTCGCCCGAGACCACCGGCGGCGGACGCATCTACCGCCCGTTGACCGATATCGTCGAGACCGATCAGGGTGTCTCCATGATGCTTGAAATGCCTGGGGTCGCCGCCGATGCGGTCGAGATCACACTCGAAAATCGTGTGTTGACGATCCGCGGCAAAGTTGACCCGGTGCGGCCGGAAAACCTCGAACTTGCCTATGCCGAATATGGCGAGGGCGATTTCGAGAGGGCCTTCACGCTTTCCGAGGACTTCGACCCCAACAGGATCGAAGCCGAGATGCGCGGAGGTGTCCTCACCCTGACGCTCCCCCGAGCCCCTGAAGCGCAGCCGAAAAAGATCGCCGTCAAGGGCGCCTGAAAACCGAAGGAGACACCATCATGCAGATCAAGGACCTGATCCCCTGGGCGCGCAAGGACGGCGCGCCAGACGCCAAGAGCAGCGAAGACAGCCCGATCGCGACGCTCCAGCGCGAAATGAACCATGTGTTCGAGAACTTCTGGAACCGGGTCGGTCAGTTCGAATGGCCCTGGGGCAGCGGCGAGGCGAAATCCGACGTGGTCGAGACCGACAACGCGATCGAAGTGTCGATCGAGCTGCCGGGCATGGAGATGAAGGACATCGAGGTGACGGTCAACAATGACATGTTGACTGTGAAGGGGGAGAAGAAGATCGAGCGCCAGGAGGAGAAAAAGGGATACTACCTCTCCGAGCGCAGCTACGGCGCGATCTACCGGACAATTCCGCTCCCCCCCGGTGTGGATGGCGAAAAGGCGCAAGCCTCCTTCAAGAACGGGGTTCTGACGATCAAGCTGCCCCAGACTCCCGAGGCGCAAGCCAAGGTCAGGAAAATCGCGGTCAAGGAGGCCTGATCCGGGCATTGATCGTGCCAACTCTGCGGCGAAACCGCCGTAGAACCAATCAAAGCCGAAAGGAACAGACTGATGAAACTCAGGAATCTTTACGCGGGAACAGCTTTGGCCCTGCTGATTGTCAGCGCCGGCCCTTCCTGGTCTCAGGATACGGCTCAGGCGGAAGCTGAAGCGCAGGCGGTCAACCGGGAGCAGGTCGAAGAGAGCGTGACCGCCGAAACCGATTCACAGCTCGCCGATAAACGCACCGCCGTGATCCAGGAGGCGGTCGACGCGCTCCATGAAACGAACGCTGCGATCGCCGCGATCGAGAAGGGCGATATAGATGCGGCGATTGCTGCGCTCGCGTTGGCCACGGGGAAGCTCGAGACCGTCGTCGCGCGTGAACCGGATCTCGCTTTGGCGCCCGTACGGATCGATCATATCACCTATGACGTTCTGGGCAGCGTCGAAGCCGTCCGAGAACTCGGCAAACAGATCGAGGACTTGGTCGACGATGGGAAGTTCCAGGAAGCGAGACCGCTGCTGAGCGGGTTCGCGTCCGAGGTTGTCATCCGGACAACCAGCCTTCCGCTTGCGACCTATCCCGACGCGATCCTTGCAGCGACGGCACTGCTTGATGACGGAAAGACCGACGAAGCAATGACGGTACTCAACGCCGCACTGAGCACCCAGGCGGTGACCGACACAGTGGTCGCCCTGCCTCCGCTCAGAGCCGTAGCGATGATCGAGAAGGCCAAAGCTCTGCTCAATGACGACGGTGAGGCGGCAAACGACAAGGCCGCTACTGAAGATAAAGCCGCTACTGAAGATGCCGATCTGACGGCCGCCGACTATGTTGAGGCGGCACGCCAGGAACTCAAAATCGCCGAAGCGCTCGGCTACGGCCGCGAAAGCGATTTCGAGGATCTGCATGAGGCGCTGGATGAGTTGGACCGTCAGATTGAGGCGCAGGAGGATACCGGAGGGATCTTCGAAACGATTGCGACCCGGTTCGAGGAACTTCGAACGCGCATCTTCAACTAAAAGAGAACCTCTAATGGAGCCCCGCCGCAAACGAGACCAGCGGCGGGGCTCTTTCGCAGGAAGACTGAGGAACGATCGATAGTCTGGGCCCAGAGTCCCGGTTCTCGACACATAACAATTGGTTCCTGGCTCCATCGCAGGTAAAGAATTCCCGAATGATCCCGGTCTGCGGCGAAGCCAGGGAGAGCTTGTCTATTCGGGGGGAACTTCGAGGGGTACTGATGAAAGACCTGAAACCATCCGGGCTGACCCGTGAACAATGGTCGGCGATGACGCTCTACGAGAAGTTCGAGCAAGTTGTCATCTTCGTCCTCAGCGTCATCATTGCGGCGATCGTCGTGGCGTCGGTCTGGGCGCTGACGCGCGAAGTCGTGAACCGCTTGGTTCTGGGGGCATTCGACACTCTCGACTACGCCACCTTCCAGGTGGTGTTCGGCATGATCTTCACTGTGGTGATCGCACTCGAGTTCAAGCGCTCCCTTCTTGTTGCGACCGAACGCAGCTTCGGGATCCTCCAGGTCCGCACGATCGTGCTGATCGCGCTCCTCGCCATCGCGCGCAAATTCATCATCCTGGACCTCGGCGAGACGGAATCATCCAAGATTGCCGCACTCGCGGGCGCGGCGCTTGCGCTCGGCGCTGTCCACTGGCTGGTGCGCGATCAGGACCGGCGCGAACTCGGAGGCCACGAGACGCGATGACCGCGGCCTCCGCCAGCCACCGCCTGCTCAATTTCGTGCAATCGGCGCTGCTGCTCGGGCTCATGGCCGCGATCGCCTGGATCGCGGTGACAGCGATCGTCGGACCCGAGACCGGTCTCCTCATGGCGCTCGCGATGGTCGGGGGTCTCCTGTTTGCGCCCGCGCTGCCACGCCGGCTGCTCCTCTCGGCCTATCAGGCGCAGCGGCTCACCGGTCGTGATGCCCCCAGTCTCGTCGCGGCCCTGGCCGAACTCGCCCGCAGGGCCGGGCTGCAGCGCGCGCCGGCGCTTTATCGCGTGCCGAGCCGGCTGCCGAACGCCTTCGCCCTGGGCAGTCCCGAGGACAGCGCCATCTGCGTCACCGACGGGCTGCTCGACCTGCTCGACGGCCGAGAACTCGCCGCGGTTCTGGCGCATGAGATCGGGCATATCGCCAACCGCGACCTGTGGATCATGAGCCTCGCAGACATGATGTCGCGCCTCGTCTCGCTGGCAAGCTGGCTCGGACAGTTGCTTCTACTCCTCAACCTGCCTCTGGTCCTGGCAGGCATGGTCCATGTGCCTTGGCATGTCGTGATTCTCCTTGTCTTCGCGCCCACCCTCATGGCGCTGGTCCAACTCGGCCTTTCGCGGACGCGCGAGTACGACGCCGACCGCGCCGCCGCAGAGCTGACCGGCGATCCGGAGGGGCTCGTGCGCGCGCTCGTCAAGCTCGAACGCCGGGTCGGTCGGTTCTGGGAGGAGATCCTTCTGCCCGGCCGCCGCATTCCGGAGCCCTCGTTGCTCAGGACGCATCCCCCGACCGAAAGCCGAATCCGCCGCCTCCGGGACCTGGTCATGGGGCGCACGAGCCCGATTCCCGCCCTTGTCGGCTACCCGACCACAAGGATACCGCTGGGAGGGAGACCGCCTCGGTTCCATCGCCTTGGGCTCTACTGGTAGGCCTGCAGGGAAGCTGGATCGCCCAGGAGAACGGCGACCTGTCAGAAGGCAGGTCTTCCAGAGAAGGTTGGATATCAGGCCCATTCCCTCCGCCACTTGCCCCAGCGAAAGCGTTCTCCTGATGTAACCGTCCGGTGAAGCCGCTCAGGTGGTTCTCGGCTTCCATTTCTTTGCAAGCTTGAGAACATCGAGGCGGAGCTCATCAGCGTCCGGGAGATGTGGATCGAACGGCTCGCCCGCCCATTCCGTCAGTTCTTCGTGGTCAGGATGTTTGGGGTTGCTGATGGCGCTGAGGAAGTTCTCGTATCCGGGCAGGCCGCCGACGTCCTCGGGAGGGCATTTTCCGATGACGTCGAGCAAGCGGGGATAAAGGTTGCCCGGTATCGGGTCACCGATGATCGTTGCCTCGATCAGATGAACCCAGTGATCTCCGAAGTCATAAACATAGCGGATTGGGGTTGTTCCGGCGGCGTCAATGATATCGGCCAGCCTGGCTTTGGCGACCGGCAACGCGTCGGTGCCGAAGTCCGGGTCTGGCAGGCTCCAGCGGGCCTGACCTGCCATGAACTCGTAGAGATGGCAGTTCTCCCATCCCATCGCCCCCTGGATAACCAGGTGCAATCTGTCGAGGCGGATGTCGGTCGGCACTTCAAGGGTCCGCGACACGACGGGAGCAATGCCTTCGAGGGTGATCTTCAGATGAGCGATGGTCATGTCGGCAAGGGGTCCTTCTTGATGCCAGCCCGCCAACGCCACGGCAGCAGGTCGTCGATGCGCGTGATCTTGTAGTCCGGAATGCAGGCCAGCGTATCGGCCAGCCAAGCCTGAGGATCGACGTCGTTCAGCTTGGCGGTTTCGATCAAGGTGTAAGCAATGGCCGCAGCGCGGCCGCCGGTCTGGGAGCCGACGAAGAGATAGTTCTTCCTTCCGACAGCAACTGACCTCATTGCCCGCTCTGCCGTATTGTTATCCAGCTCCAGAATGCCGTGGTCGAGATATGATCGGAGCCGCTTCATGCGGGTCAAGGCGTAGCGTATCGCAACTGCCAGTGGCGATTTGCCGGATATGCTGGACAGTTGGGCATTCAGCCAGGCTTCGAGACCATCGAAGATCGACTTCGCGCTGGCTTGTCTGATCTCGACGCGCCTATCTGGCGGCAATCCTCGCGCCTCCTTCTCGACAGCATAGAGCTGCGCAATGCGCCAGATGGCTTCGTCGGCGATGGCCGATCCCTGAGCTCTGTGGACGTCGACGAACTTGCGCCGGACATGGGCCATGCACGCGATCTCGTGGATGTCGCTGGACCGATAGATGTCCTCGAACCCGGCGTAGCCATCGGCATGCATCCAGCCTCGGTAACCTGCGAGATGATCCTTGGGGTGCTGGCCCTTCCGATCGGGCGAGAACCGATACCAACTGGCGGGCGGGGCATCGCTGCCCCAAGGCCGCTCGTCGCGCCCATAGGCCCACAGCCGCGCCGTCGCGGTCTTGCCGGTGCCGGGCGCCAGCATCTTGACCGGCGTGTCATCCGCAAAGATTGCCTGTCCGTCCAGCACATGCCGCCCGATGGCATCGGCGAGCGGTTCCAGAAGCGCAGTGGACTTGCCGACCCAATCCGCCAGCGTCGAGCGGTCAAGGTCGAGCCCCTCGCGCTCAAAGATTTTGCTCTGGCGATAGAGCGGCAGATGGTCGGCGTATTTGGAGACAAGAACATGCGCCAGCAGGCCGGGGCCGGGACGGCCACGCTCGATCGGGCGGGATGGCAGAGGGGCCTGTGTGAAGGCCTCGCAGCCGGAACAGGCCAGGCGGGGACGGACGATCCGGTTCACGATAAACCGGCCGGGAACATACTCCAGCTCTTCGGTCACATCCTCGCCGAGGCGGCGAAGGGTTCCGCCGCAGCGGGCACAGTCCTCGTCGCCGGTGGTCAGTTCTATCTCCTGGCGCGGGATGTGATCGGGGATGGGACGGCGCTTCGGCTTGTCCTTCTCTTCCTCGTCCGGCAGGCGCAGTTTTGCAGTCATCTTGGCGATACAGATCTCGGTTGCCTCGAGCGCCAGTTGAAGCTGCTCGATGGTCTCCGACGACGTGCCAAAGCGATGGCTTTGGTGACCGGCGAGTTGGTGACGCAGCTTCTCTATCAGTATCGCCTGCGACTTTACTTCTGCCAGCAGAAGCGCTGTGAACCGCCGCAGTTCCTCGGGGTCTTCGGGTAGGGATTTGGCCACATCCAGCATGGCCAATCATACCAAGACAAGGGCGAAACCGGAATCCTGAACGTGCTGTCGCGCCCGGTTTATCCGGCCTTGAGCGGCCTCCAGCTACGCCGCGGCAGGCGCCAGTCGATCCCTTCCAGCAGCATCGCCAACTGCGCCGGCGTCAGCGCAACCTTGCCCTCCTTCGCCGACGGCCACACGAACCCACCCTTCTCCAGGCGCTTGCTGAACAGGCATGCGCCCTGGCCGTCCCACCAGATGATCTTGATCAGATCACCGCGCCGACCGCGGAAGACGAACATGTGTCCGGCGAACGGGTCCTGCTTCAGCACTGTCTCCGCCTGTGCCGCAAGTGTCGTGAACCCGCGCCGCATGTCTGTCACGCCTGCCGCCAGCCACACGCGGGTGTTTGCCGGGACAGGGATCATCCGGACAGGCCCCGGATCAGCCGGGCCAGCGCCTCCGGATCATAGGCTCCGCTGATCCGCAGTCGGTGGCCACCCGCTGTATCGATCTCGATCATGCCTGCCGCAGGCACCGGACCGGCGGCGGCTCCGTCATCGTCGTGCATGTGCCGATTGACGATCTCGACGGGAAGGAAACAGGCCTCATCCGGCTCCGCCGAGGGCTCCGGCGCATAGCGCGGGTCGCGCAACCACTTGAAGATCACGTTGGCATTCATCGCATAACGCTGCGCCACCCGCGCAACGGACACGCCCGGTGCCGTCGTCTGCGAACAGATCGACCGCTTCTCCTCGTCCGTCCAAAGCCGCTTCGTCCGACGCGCCATCACGCACCCACAGTGTCCACTATCCCATGGTGGACACTATCGATCACCCTCTATGCGCGGCAGAGCAGCGACGCCGGACGCTTACCTCCTGATCCGGCTGCGGCAGGATTTTCTCGTTGTTTTGGAGGGTTATGCGGGTGGGGCTGAGCACTGGCCCCGGTGCGCGGTGGCCCGGAAGCGGTCTCTCAGGGCCAGCATTCTCCGGACCTGATGACTGCGCCAATTTGGTGAATAACTTGCAAGATATTGAAATCACTTGTTAGTTTTGGATCGTGTTCCAGACACTTCGACGACGGGGGTGTTCGTTAGATGGAACTGAAATCAAACCCACCGCATCGCAACGCAAACGCATGCTACCAAGCGCGCGGAGAAGGTCTTCTTGAAGCGGCCCTCCGGCGCGGCCCACTTCCGGCTTGAGGCAGCCCCCGCACCAGCTCTTGCGGCTTGTGCTCAAACATAAGCGGCTGCTATTCGTACCACATCCCCCGACCGGAGTGAGTACCCTTGAGATACATCGATTCAGCATCTCGAAACACGTCTGACGTCCTCGGTGAATGGCTCGCCAGCTTCAACCCTCTGGCTGTCGGCGCGCTACGTTGGCAAACGGGATACTGTTGATTTCCACCCAGAACTGAGCCGGCATTTCCATCGAGAAGTGAGCCACCTCTGACTATGGATTTCCGGTCATTCAGTGGTCAAGGCGTGATTGTTCTCCTT
>NZ_JBQEOI010000044.1:0-22680 GCF_052045125.1 Paracoccus sp. 22332 | reverse complement strand
CTAACACGCTGGAGGCCGACTTCTGCGTCGAGGCGTTGAATGAGGCCATCCACCGCTTCGGCGCGCCGGGGATCATGAATACGGACCAGGGCTCATAGTTCACGTCCTTCGCCTGGACTGATCGGCTGAAGCGCGTTGGCACCCGGATCTCCATGGGCGGCAAAGGACGCTGCATCGACAACGTCTTCATAGAGCGCCTCTAGCGATCCCTGAAGGATGAATGCGTCTACCTGCACGCCTGGGACACAGGTTCACAGGCAAAGTCTGCCATCGGTCAATGGATGACCTTCTACAATCACCGACGGCCCCACACCGCCCATGGCGGGCAGCCGCCCGCCGGGGTCTACTTCAACAGCATCGAAACCGATCAGCAGACGAAGGCAGTAGCTTAAATCAGCCGGAAAGCTGTCCAGGGATCGGGGAGGAGCTCACAGCGCTTCCGAAAGTCACAGCCTAGGCCGCCAACCAGCCACCATCTACCGGCAGCACGGTTCCAGTAATGAAGCTTGCCTCCTCTCCAAGCAGGAAGGCTGCCGCTGAGGCCGGTTCTTCGGGACGCCCAAACCTGGCCATTGCGTGACGCTTGCGAGAAGCTTCACGGTGGGTCTCGTTAACATTGCGGAAGGCTCGATCCATCATTGGCGTCTCTATCGCACCCGGCGCGATGGCATTGACCCTTATTCCCTGCTGCGTGTAATCCAGCGCCAGGCTTCGACACAGGGCATTGATCGCCCCCTTCGATGCGGCATAGGCGGCGCAGTCGCGTCCGCCTGCAAGGGACATCTGGGACGAGCAGAGCACGATCGCCCCCTGCCGCTGCGCAAGCGCAGGCAGGAAGGCCTGGATGGTGCGCACTGTCCCGAAGACATTGACCTCGAACACGCGGTGCCAGGAGGAGAGATCGACCTGGTCAAGGCGCCCGGGCATCTCGATGCCGGCGAAGGTGGCGATGCCATCAAGGCCTTTCGAACAGCCGCGGGCCAGTTCGGCCAGTTCGCTTGCGTCACAGACATTGGCGATCAGGCATTCCGCGCTGTCCGGCATGGGGGCGGGAAAGCAGCGGTCGATTGCCAGCACGCGCGCGCCTTGCCGGCACAGAAGGGTCGTGGTCGCAAGACCGATGCCGCTTCCCGCCCCCGTCACCGCGAATGTCCGGCCTTCGAAACGCAGGCCCGTCAAAACGCGTGGTCCTTCAGCCATTCGACATAATCCGTCAGCCCTTGGCTGAAGGACACCCGGGGAGACCAGCCCAGCTCGCGGGCCGCAAGGCTCAGGTCCATCTGCCCCTGCACATCACTGCCCGGCAAAGTGCCGGAGCCGACCTCGATCCGCGCGGCCGGATGGCGTTCGGCGACCATCCGGCAGATGTCGCGCACGGACAGAACCTCGGCACCGTTGACATTGTAGGCGGCAGAGGGCAGCGCCTCGGCGGCCCAGGCTGCAAGGACCGCCTCGACCACGTCATCGACATGCACGAATTGCAGCAGGTGATCGCCCCCTTCGGCGATGACATAAGGCGCCGTGGCCGAAGATCGCATCGCGGGCTGGATGATCGCGTCCGTCACCCGGCCCGGCCCGTAAACCCAGCCGATCCTTAGGGCGACCGCGCTGAGCCCGTAACTGCGCGCATGGCTTTGGATCAGCAGGTCGGAGGCGGCCTTGCTGGTGCCATAGGCATTAGTGGCCGTGAGCGGGGCCGTTTCGTCCACCAGATCGCGTCCGGGCGTGTCCCCATAGGCGGAGACCGAGGACAGGCCGACGAAGCGGCGCAAGCCGAAGCTTCGCGCCAACGCCAGAAGACCGGCCGTGCCGCTGATGTTGATGTCGATGACCTCGGCCGGATTGTCGGTCATCACCATCGGCCCGGAAATCCCGCCGCAATGGATGATGCTGTCGCAACCCGCAACCATCGGCGCGTGGCGCAAGGCATCGCGTGCGTCGGCCACGTAGAAGTCGCACCCGATATCCCCGGACGGCGCCCGGACATCGGTGCCGATCACGCGCCTTCCCCGATCCATCAAGGCCTGGGTGATGCGGTGGCCGATGAAGCCCGCCGCCCCCGTGACCAGGACCGCCCTTGCAGAGTCTGACATGTCCACGCCCTAGCCGATGTCGGTTTCTTCGCGGCCGCGCACGAATTGCGACACGGTCACGGCCAGGATCAGTGCCGCGCCGTTGAAGGCGCTTGTGACCCACAGCGGGATGCCCAGCATGGTCAGGCCCGTGATGCCGGTGGACAGGAAATAGACCGAGATCACCGCGCCCCAGGGATTGAACCGCCCCGGAATGATCGCGGTGGCGCCCAGATAGGCGGCGGCAAAGGCGGGCAGCAGGAAGTTCAGCCCCGAGAAGGGGTCGGCGGCGCCCAGAAGCCCTGCATAGATCACTCCGCCAAGCGCAGCCAGCATGCCCGAGGCGACAAGGCATCCCACGCGGACCTTCGACACGTCGATCCCGGACAGGCGCGCCACCTCGCGTCCCCGGCCGACGAATAGGATGCGCCGGCCCAGCGGCGTGAACTCGAACACCAGCCAGATCACCAGCGCAATGGCGATCACGTAGTAGAAGGCATAGGAAATACCGAACAGCCGTCCGCGCACCACCATGTCGATCAGCATGGGCGAGATGCCCCCGATGGTCGAGGAATTGGTCATCCACTGGACAGCCCCGGTGATGATCGAGGTCGTGCCTAGCGTCACCACAAGGGACGGGATGCGGACATAGACGATGAAAAAGGCATTGATCAGCCCCACGACCGCGCCGCCCGCCAGGGCAATGGCCACGGCATAACCGATGGGCATCCCGCCCACGGCATTCAGCACGCCGATGGTCACGGCGGACAGGGTCAGGTTGGCCCCGACCGACAGGTCATAGTCGCCCGCCGTTAGCGGAATCACCAGCGCCAACGCCAGCATCGCGCCGGGTGCCTGGGTGGCGAACATGATCGAGAAGTTCGTCCAGGTCAGGAAGATGCCGGGCAGGGTCAGGCCGAAGGCGGCGATCATCACCAACCAGACACCGACCAGTCCGAAACGCTCGGCAAGGTTCTTCAGGTCCAGGCCGCGACGCGGCGTCGCCTCACGCGACAAGAGTGGAGTGTCCATAGCAGGCCTCTGCGATATTGTCCTTCGAGATGTCCGAACCCGAAAGTTCGGCAACGATGCGCCCACGCGAGAAGATCAGCACCCGCGTGCACAGGTCGGCAAGTTGTTCGGCATCCGAGCTGGCGCAGATGACCCCCGCCCCCCTTGCGGCCGCATCGCGGATCACGCCGAAGATCTGCTGCCGGGTTCCCACGTCCACGCCCTGCGTCGGCTCGTCCAGCATCAGCAGGCCGGGATCGCGGATCATCCACTTGGCCAGCAGGACCTTCTGAGCATTTCCGCCGCTGAGTTGGCCCAATCGCATGGCAGGGTTGTTGGGACGCACCTCGTATTCGGTGGAAAGCGCCTCGGCACGCTGCGCCATGGCCCGCAGGTTCAGCCCCGTCCGGCCCATGAAGCTGTCGAAATCCAGCAGCAGCATGTTGTCACGCACCGTCAGGCCGGTGACGCCACTGGCGCCCGGCCGGTCGGACGGCAGCAAGGCCATCTTGCGCGCGATGGCAACCTTGGGCGTCATCGCGTTTAGGGCAAGCCGCTTGCCATCGATTTCCAGCGTCCCGCGGCTGGCCCGCTTGGCGCCGAAGATCAGATAGGGCACACGTTCGTAGCCCGACCCCAGCAATCCGGTCATACCAAGGATCTCGCCCTCGGCCACCTTGATCACCGGCACGCTCAGCCCTGGCTCGTCGATGTCCGAGACCATGGCCTTGATCCGGCGCCGGCCCTGCGGGGTGGGGGCCGTCACGCTGCGTGCCACGCGGCGGCCGATGATGCCCTCGACGAAATCGCCATGGCTGGCGTCCCTGGTGACAAGCGTGCCGCTGACAAGCCCGTCGCGCAGAATGGTCGCGCGGTCGGTGATCTCGCGCACCTCGTCGATGTCATGCGAGATGAAGATGACGCTGTTACCCTGCCCCACCACCTGGCGGACCAGCGCGAAAAGCCGCTCGACCCCTTCCTTGGGCAGGAAGGGCGTGGGTTCGTCCAGGATCAGCAGGCCGCGGCCCGCCTGGTCGTCCGCGGTCCGCAGATCCTCGGCCGCGCGCATGATGGCCAGAAGCGCGTGGTCGGTCTGCGACAGGCTGCCGGTCCGGGCGTTCAGGTCCAGGCTGACGCCGAACCGCTCGAACGTCGCCCGTGCCGCCCGCCGTTCCGCACGCCAGTCGATCCTCAGGCCGGGCGCCGTGACCGAGGCCACGCGCAGGTTTTCCAGCATGCTCAGCGAGGGCACGAGTCCCAAGTGCTGGTGGACGAAGGCCATGCCGAAGTCGCGGAACGTGCCGGGCGGCATGGGGAAGGGCAGTTCCCGCCCGAAGACGGCGATGGTGCCGCCGGGATCGGGCGCATGGAAGCCTGCAAGAACCTTGACGAAGGTGGACTTGCCGCAGCCGTTCTGGCCCAGAAGGCCATGCACCTCGCCCGGGGCCACGTCGAAATCGACCCCCTTGAGGGCGCGGGCGCCCCCGAAGGTCTTTGCAATCTTGCTGACCCGCAGGGCGGGAACGGTCGCTGTCGGGGTCATCGTTGCGATCCTGTCCAAGGCGCCGCGATCACTTCAGCTGCCAGGTCTCGTGGAAGCCTTTCACATAATCCTCGCCATAGCCCTTGTTGGCCTCGGCAGGAACGCCGGCGGTTTCGATATTCTCGGCGTCGAAGATGTAAAGCGGCACTGCAAGCTGCTTGGGCATCTCCATCCCGGCCAGGTTGCGCATGTAGCCGTCGATGGTCGCCCGGGCGACCCAGTCGAGGCTTTCGCCCACGTCCATCTCGACCTTGCCGTCGCGGATGAAGTCCAGCACGAAGGGGGTGCCGTTACCGGTGGCGATCTTCACAGTCTCGCCCTTGCCGGTCAGCTCGACCGCCGGGACGACGAACTGGCTCATACTGTCATAGATCGGAATGACATAGTTGGCCGTCGGGTTCGAGATCAGCGCCGACTGCACCGAGGGCTGGATCTTCGTGCCCCATTCGGTGATGCCTACGTTGATTTCCTGCAGGATCGTGCAGCTCGGGCAGTTCTGTTCGAAGGCGTCGCGGATCCCCTTGACCAGCGGGGCCGTGGGCGGGACCTCGTCTGACTTGACCACGATGATGTTGGCCGCGCCGCCGGTCTTGACGATGGCCCAGTTGCCCAGGATCCAGCCTTGGTCATAGAAGCTGAATGGAAGATCGCCGGCCAGCAGCGGGTTCGCGGGCTGCGACGGGTCATAGAAGTGCGAGGTGAACACCTTCACCCCCGCGGCCTTGGCGGCTTCCAGCTGCGGCTCGACCACGGCGGGGTTCACGCCCGAGATCAGGTCGACAATGTCGAAGTCGTTGGCAATGGCATATTCGATGCCCTGCACCCACTGGTTCGGCTGGCCCTGGTTTTCCCATTCGCGAACCTCCAGTCCAATTTCCTTTCCGACCTCGATCTCGCGCTGGATGATCCCCTTCAGGAACTGGTTCGAGCTGGTGTTCGGGATCGAAAGCATCTTCTTGCCTTCGGCTACGGCGCGGATATCGAAAGGCTCGCCAGGTGCCTCGAAGACGGGCACGGAACGATGGGACTCGACGATCTCGGTTGCCCTGGCCAGCCCTTCGGATACTTCATCCGCCTGGATCGAAGCACTGGCCGCCAGCATCAGGACCAGCGCCCAGGTCGTGGCACGCCACGTCTGCCCACACGTCATCTTCATGGTAATCTTCCCTGTTGAAATGGTTGCCACGCTTTTCGCATGCGCTTGCAATCAGCATTTTCCGAATCGGTTTTCTTGTCAACTCCCTTGTCGCGGCAACGCGCCCTGGTTCCGATAAAGACTGAATATTGATTTGATTATTGGCGGTTGTGCAATCTAACCGAGGCAGGCGGCACTGTTTTCTTGACACAGCGCTCCAAGCCTTCCAATCTGAATGCGTATGCGAACACAGGGAAGACCATGGCAAATCATCTGGAACTGGGATTGTTCCTGCCCAGCACAAGTGGCGGTCTCATCATCGCCAAGGGAACGCCGCCGCAGAATGAGCCGACCTGGGCGCTGAATCGCGACGTGACGCTGGCCGCGGAAGCGGGCGGAATGGATTTCGTCTTGTCGCAGGTCAAGTGGCGGGGCTATGGCGGCGAGACCGGGCACTGGGACAGCGCGCTGGAATCCTTTACGCTGATGTCGGCCCTGGCGGCGGTCACCTCCCGGATCAGGCTCTTCGCCTCTTGCGCGGTGCGGACGGTCAATCCAGCAGTGCTGGCGAAGATGGCCGCGACTGTCGATTCGGTTGCCGGGGGCCGCTTCGGCGTGAACATCGTCGCGGGCTGGAACAAGTTCGAATACGCACAGATGGGCTTGTGGAGCGATGACGACTACTACCTCAATCGGTACGAGTATGCTGACGAGTATCTGACGATTCTCAAGCGGCTGTGGAGCGAGGAGGAAGTTACGTTCAAAGGCAAGTATTTCGAACTGGATGCCTGCCGATCCTGGCCCAAGCCCGCAAAGCCTTTGCAGGTCGTCTGCGCCGGTCAGTCCGAGGGAGCCCTGGATTTTGTGTCACGCCAATCCGATTTTTCCTTCGTGGGTCGGATGAACGATACGCCGGAACAACTGGGCGAGGTCGTCAGGCGCATCAGCGGCATGGCCGAGGGCCATGGTCGGTCGGTCAAGTCCTATACGCTTCTGAACGTCATCGCCGCCCCCACCGATGCCCAGGCCGAGGCCGAGCGCCAGCATTACCTGGACAACAAGGATGACGAGGCGATCAGGAACTTCCTGCAGGCCTCGGGCATGGACGTGAACCGCGCAGACTACCTGAAGCTGGATCCGGCTACGGTCACGTTCATGTCGATCCCCTGCATTGCGGCATCCTATGACAAGGTCGCGGCCTATCTGGACCACCTTGCGGATGAGGGACTGCACGGCGTCTGCCTGACCTTCCCGGACTTTGCCACCGATGTGCCAGATTTCATCGCCAACGTGATGCCGCGCCTGAAATCGCGCGGGGCCGCCGAGGCAGCTTGACCCCCAGCCTCCCCGCTGACCGATCATCTGCGGGGCTTTTCTTGTGGAAAGGACACCTGATGGGACAGGAAGCGGAATCTCCGCCTGCAATGTCAGCCCAGGACGGACGCGCGCTGCGAAACCTTCTGGGGCATTATCCGACGGGCGTTTGCGCCATCACGACACTTGGCACGGACCGGATGCCCGTGGCCATGATCGTCGGCACCTTTACCTCGGTCTCGCTCGACCCGCCGCTGGTCGGGTTCCTGCCGGCAAGAAGCTCCTCGACCTGGCCGGTGTTGCGGCAGTCGGGGCGCTTCTGCGTCAACATCCTGTCTGCCGATCAGTCCACATTGTGCCGGCAATTGTCCGGCAAGGGGATGGATCGCTTTGCCGGCGTGTCTTGGCGTCCTTCCCCCTTGGGCGACCCGGTACTTGACGGCGTCGTCGCCTGGATCCATTGTCGGCTGGAGGCGATCAGCGAGGCCGGGGACCACGATTTTGTCCTGGGCCGCGTTCAGGCCATGGCTGTCGAAAGCGGCGGTGCGCCCCTGGTCTTTCATCGCGGCACGCTTGGCCGCGTTGCCTGAGGTTGGCATGCATCCTTTTCAATTTCACACGACCCCCGGCCTGATCGTCAAGGCGGGCGTGACCGCGCGCCTGGCGGCACTGGCCGGCAGCCTTCTTGGGCCCCGCATCCTTCTTGTCACCGACCCTGGCATCCTGCACCTTGGCCTGCATGCCGCTGCCCTGGCCGACCTGGAAGCCGCCGGCCACAAGATCGCCGCCTTCGCCGAGGTCGAGGCGGACCCGTCGCGCGACACCCTTCTGAAGGCCGTGGCCCTTGGCCGCGACGCGGGCGTGACCGGCGTGCTGGGTTTTGGCGGCGGGTCATCGCTGGACGTGGCGAAGCTGGCCGCGCTTCTGCTGGGCTCGAGCGAGGATCTGGACAGGGCATGGGGCGTCGGCCTTGCCAAGGGGCCGCGCCTGCCGCTGGTCCTGGTGCCCACAACCGCAGGCACCGGCTCCGAGGTCACGCCTGTCGCTATCATCACCGTGGGCGAGGGCGAGAAGCGCGGTGTCTCCTCGACCGTGATCCTGCCCGACCTGGCGGTACTGGATGCAGACCTAACGCTGTCGCTGCCGCCCGCCGTCACGGCGGCCACCGGCATTGATGCCATGGTTCACGCGATCGAGGCCTATTCCTCGGCTAATGCCAACAACAACCCGCTGAGCCGCATGCTGGCGATGCAGGCGCTGGACCTGCTGTCGGCCAATATCGAAACTGCGGTTTTCGACGGCAGCGACAAGGATGCGCGGCAGGCCATGCTGCTGGGTTCGCTGCTCGCGGGACAGGCCTTTGCCAATTCGCCGGTGGCGGCCGTTCATGCCCTAGCTTATCCGCTGGGCGGGCTGTTCCATATCCCGCACGGGTTGTCGAATGCGCTGGTCCTGCCGCAGGTGATGCGCTTCACGCTGCCAAGCGCGGCGCCAGACTATGCCGCCCTTGCGCCCGCCTTCGACGTATCGCTTGCCGATGTTGCGGACGAAACATCGCGGGCCGAGGCCTTCATAGACGCGCTTGCGGCGCTGTCCGCCCGGCTGGGATTGCCGCAGCGGTTGCGCGACGCCGGGGTGCCTGAAAGCGCGCTGCCGCAACTGGCGGCGGATGCAATGAAGCAGACCCGGCTTCTGGTCAACAACCCCCGCCCGGTGACCGAAGCGGATGCGCTGGCGATCTATACCGCCGCCTGGTGAACCCGTTTCCTGAAACAAAGGCGCCCGGGAATGTTCCGGGCGCCTTCGGTCCTTGTCGCGAGGGTTGTTATTCCGCCGCCATGCGCTCGGGCGGGGTGAAGCCGAACGAGAAGGGTTCGGGCTCGCCCCGTTCGTCGCGCATCGCCTTGCGGCGCGCCTCGGTTGCGGCGGCGTCCAGCTTGCCCTCGGGCGTCAGGATGACGCCATAGTCGCTTTCAGCCTTGGCCCTGGACACGAGGTCATAGGAAACGTCGCGCACCACCAGGGTCGCATCGCGTTCCAGCGGATCGCCCCACCCACCCGAACCGGCCGTGATGAAGATCACCTTGTCACCCGGCTTCACGGCGAGGTTGTCGATCTTCGAGGGGATCCGCTCGCGTTCGGTTGAACCGGCCCGCAGGATCCACTTTTCCGACGTGCCGCCGAACTGGCCACCGTTGATGCCCCATGGCGGAACCACCTCGCGGTCGTCGTGGATCGAGATCACCCCGGCTTCCATGACCCGATAGACCTTCTCGATCCCCGCACCCCCGCGATGCAGGCCTGCGCCGCCGGAATCGCGCACCGGGCGATAGCTGTCGATCAGGATCGGATAATAGTTCTCGATATACTCGATCGGCGTCGCCGAGAAGAGCGGCCACCAGGCATGTCCGTCCAGCCCGTCGCCACGGGGACGGCCGGGAACGCCGCCGAACAGCAGCTCCATTAGCTGGAAATACCGCCCTTCGCCATCCGTGCCGGTGAAGATGAAATGCGGCGAGGTGCCATAACCCGCCGCCATGGACAGGTGCGGTGCCCGCTGGCCAAGCGCGCCCGCCTGGCAATCGAAGAAGCGGGTATGGGTGTTCAGGCGGTTCGACAGCGCCGCCGGGAACTTGGGGTTCAGCAAGGATCCTTCGGGCAGGATTATCTCGAACAGGTCATAGAAGCCTTCGTTGAAGTTCACCGAGGGATCGAAGGCCATGATCATGTAGACCCCGAAGAACAGCTTGCACAGCCCTTCGTGGATATGGAAGTTGATCGGCCCCGGCGCCTGGTCGTCGGTCCCCGTGAAGTCGAACACCGCCTTGTCGCCGCGGCGATAGATCGACAGCTTGATGAGGAAGGAACCGTTGCCCAGGCCGTCGTCATCGACCCAGTCTTCGAAGACCGCGGGTTCTTCGGTGATGTACTTGTCGATGATGACCTTCATCGCGTCGCGGGTGCGCAGCATCAGCAGGTCGCAGGCGGCCAGATAGGTGTCGCGCCCGAAGCGGCTGCACAGCTCGCAGACACGGATGCCGGCCGTGCGGCAGCCTGCGATCAGCGCCATCAGGTCGGCCCGGTTCATGTCCGGCGTGCGGCTGTTGTTCAGCATGATGTCGAGGACGCCCTCGTTCAGCACGCCCTTGCTGTAGATGCGCACCGGGGGCACGCGCAGCCCTTCCTCCCAGATCGTGCGTGCATTCGCGGGCATCGATCCGGGCACCGTGCCGCCCACGTCGTTCATGTGGCCGAAGATCGACGAAAAGCCGACATGCACCCCTTCGTGGAAGATCGGCATCATCACGCACCAGTCGTTGTTATGCGAGATGGACCCCTTGCAGGCATAGGGGTCGTTCCAGACGAAGACGTCGCCTTCGTTGATGTCGCCGCCGAACTTTTCCACCACGGCGGGGATATAGGAGCCGAACTGCCCGACGATCATCTGCCCGGCGGGGTTGCAGATCATCGGGAATTCGTCGTGCTGTTCCCGCACGGCGGGCGATAGGGCGATGCGCACCACCACATTGTCCATCTCAAACCGGGCATTCTTTAGCGCGTTTTCGATGATATCCAGAGTGATCGGGTCAACATGCTTGGTCATAGTTCAGTTTCCCTTGTCAGCGGGCCAGATCAGAAGGTTGCCGAACTGGTCGACTTCGGCAAAATGACGCGGCAGCAGGACGGTGGTTGAGTCGTATTGGCGGATAATCGCTGGCCCCGGGATCTTGGTACCAACCGCTAGCTTTGCCCGATCATAGTTCGGCGTATCGACCCAGGCATCGTCGAACCAGGCGGGCCGGGTTTCGATCAGGGCGGCGGACAGGTCATGGTCGCCCCCTGTTAGGGGCTGCTGATCGACAGGAGGCGTGGCGCCGACAGCCACGACGCGCAGCGCGACGATTTCGACCGGCACGTGGAAGCGCACGCCGTAAAGCCGTTCGTGCAGCCCGTGGAATTGGTCGAACACCGGCTCCAGCGCGCCTGCCCCGGCCACCAGACCGGCGTCGATCTCGACCGAAACCTCGTAGCCCTGCTGTTCGTAGCGCAGATCCAGCGTGTAGATCAGGCGACGGTCGGCATCGGCCACCTCCTGTTCGTCCAGCCAGGCGCGGCCGCGGGTGGCCAGTTCGGCAAAACGGTCCCAGATCATCGCAGGCTCAATGTCGCGCGACGACCGGATGAAGGTCTGCACAAACTCGTTCTTGAACTCGGATTCCAGGAAGCCGAGCGCGGATAGCACCCCCGCATTGTTCGGCACGACGCATGGGTAGCAACCCAGAAGCGCGGACATGGCATTGGCATGCAGCGGACCTGCTCCCCCGAAGGCAAGAATGCCGAAGTCACGGGGATCAAGGCCACGCTGGACAGTGATGACGCGCAGCGCGCCCAGCATCACCTCGTTTGCGATCTGAAGGATGCCCTTGGCGGCACTTTCCACCGATAGGCCCAGCTTGTCACCAATAGTCTGGATCGCCTTACGGGCCGCTTCGATGTCCAGGCTCATGTCACCAGAAAGCAGCACCGGCGGAAGATAGCCCAGCACGGCATTCGCGTCCGACACCGTCGGTTCCGTGCCGCCCCGGCTATAGCAGACCGGCCCCGGCTGTGCGCCCGCGCTGCGCGGACCGACGCGCAGCGATCGGGTCAGATCCGACACTTCGGCAATCGAACCGCCACCTGCGCCGACCGACCGCACGTCCATAGTCGGCACCTTGGCCGGGAAGGCTCCCACCTCGGTCGAGCGCGAGATCGTCGGCTTGCCGTCGATGATCACCGACACGTCGGTTGAGGTTCCACCCATATCAAAGGCCAGAAGGTCATAACCGGTCCGCTTCGACACCATCGCGGTCGAGGTCACACCGCCAGCCGGGCCGGACAGAACCGTATGGACCGGCCGGTCCCCCGCAGCCTTGGCGGACATAAGGCCGCCGTCGGACCGCACAATATGGAGGTGCGAACGCACCTCGTTCGCAGCCAACCGGCCTTCGATGCGGTCGAGATAGCGGGTCATGATCGGACGCACATAGTCGTTCATGACAGTTGTAATGGTGCGGTCATATTCCCGAAATTCGGGCAGGATGTCGGACGAGAGGGAAACTGGAATTGACGGGTAGCGTTCGGCGACAATGTCGCGCAGGCGCTGCTCGTGGATGGAGTTTGCATAGGAATGCATAAGCGAGATGGTCAGTGCTTCGATTCCACTCGTGCAAAGTTCATCGATGATCTTGGTCGCGGCTTCCTCGTCCAGGTCGCGGACAATCTCACCCTTGGCCGAGATGCGTTCAGGAATACCGCGCGTGTCGTCCAGTGTGGCCAGCGGAGTTGGCTTGTCCATGACGATCCAACCGAACAGCGGGCCGGGTGTCCAGCTTTTCGCCAGATGTAGAACATATTCGAAGCCTTCGCTGGTCAGAAGTCCGACGCGGGCACCTTTTCCCTCTAGAACTGCGTTGGTTGCAACGGTTGTACCGTGCAGAACCATCTCTAGATCCTTGGGCGCAATTCCTGCTTTCTCGCAGATCAGCCGCACGCCCTCGGCAACGCCGATCGATTGGTCCTGCGGGGTGGACGGCGTCTTGGACTGCCATACTCTTCCAGTCATTTCGTCATGCAGCAGGAGGTCCGTGAACGTCCCCCCGACATCAACACCAAGCCTCATTGCCGGCGCTCCCTGTTGGTTCGTGTTGTCGTTGGCATTCACAGATCAACCGGGCCGCCCCAATTAGATATTGAATGCGCATGCAAATGACCATAGTTTGGCAGGCAAGCACGATGCAAGAGGTTTCGCATGACAAAAGCGCCAGAGCGGCCGCCAAGCGCGTCCGGTGGGCCCAGGACGCTTTACGACAAGGTCTGGGATGCACATGTGGTCAAATCCTATACGGATGGCACGGACCTGATCTATATCGACCGGCACCTGGTGCAGGAGGTTTCATCCCCCCAGGCCTTCGCCGGGATCGAGGTCGCGAATCACCCCCTGCGCCGTCCCGATGCGCATATTTCTGTCGCCGATCATGCGGTTCCCACCCAGGATCGCCATCTGTCGCTGCGCGAAGGGCTGGCTGCGGCCCAGGTCGCGCGGCTTCGCCAGAATGCTCGCCGCCATGGCATGACCTATATCCCGATGCGGGACCGGCGGCATGGCATCGTCCATGTGATCGGGCCGGAACTGGGCTTCACGCTGCCCGGCGTTACGCTGGTTTGCGGCGACAGCCATACCAGCACGCATGGGGCGTTCGGCGCGCTCAGCTTCGGCATCGGTGCCAGCGAATGTGAATGCGTATTCTCGGCCCAGGTGCTGCGGCAGAAGCGGCAGAAGCGGATGCGAGTAACCATCTCGGGGCGGATGGCTCCGGGTGTCACGGTCAAGGACATCATCCTCTCGCTGATCGCGCAGATCGGTGTCAACGGCGGCGCGGGCCATGCCATCGAATATGCCGGCACGACCGTCCGGGCGATGTCGATGGAACAGCGCATGACCCTTTGCAACATGACCATCGAAGCCGGGGCGCGGGTCGGGATGATCGCGCCCGACGAGACCACCCTGGCTTGGGTCCGCGGCCGTCCGCTAGCCCCCCTGCCCGAGGACGAGCCTGCGGCCCTGGCCCATTGGGCGGATCTGTACAGCGACCCCAAGGCCTTCTTCGACCGAGAGGTCCAGATCGACGCATCGGCCCTTGCGCCGCATGTCAGTTGGGGCACCACGCCCGAGGAATCTCTGCCGGTCACGGGCCATGTCCCCGATCCGGGGCGCATCGGCGATCCCTCGCGCCGCGCCCGAATGGAACGCAGCCTGGCCTATATGGGACTGACCCCAGGGCAGGCCTTGCAGGACATCGTCATTCACCGCGTCTTCATCGGATCCTGCACCAATGGTCGGCTGGAGGATCTGCGCCGCGCGGCCAGCGTCGTGCAGGGCCGCCATGTAGCGCCCGGCGTCACCGCCATCGTTGTTCCGGGTTCCGCCCAAGTCCGCGCCGGGGCCGAGGCCGAAGGGCTGGACCGCATTTTCCTGGACGCGGGCTTCGAATGGCGCGCCTCGGGCTGCTCGATGTGCGTAGCCATGAACGACGACCGGCTGGCCGAGGGGGAGCGCTGCGCCTCGACCTCGAACCGCAACTTCGAGGGGCGGCAGGGCAAGGGGGGCCGGACCCATCTGATGAGCCCGGAAATGGCGGCCGCCGCCGCGCTGACCGGCCGCCTGTGCGACGTGCGCGAGGTCGCGGCATGACCCCCGATCCCTTTGTGCGCTTGACCTCGGTTGCGGCACCCTTCCCGGAAGGACAGATCGACACCGACGTGATCTTCCCTGCCCGTTTCCTGCTGCTGATGGAAAAGAAGGGCTTGGGCAAGCATCTGTTCCACGAACGCCGCGCCAGGGGCGGCTTCGTGCTGGATACGCCGCCCTTCGACAAGGCGCAGATCCTGGTCACGGGCCCGGATTTCGGCACCGGCTCCAGCCGGGAGCAGGCGGTCTGGGCCTTGGCCGACTTTGGCATCCGCTGCGTGATCGGCACCAGCTTCGGCGAGATCTTTCATGCCAACTGCTTTCGCAGCTGCGTGCTTCCCATCGTGCTGCCGCCCGAGGATCATGGCCGCGTAATGGCTGAGGCCCAGGCCGGTCGGGAAATCACGGTTGACCTGCCCCGGCAGGCGATCCTGCTGGCCGATGGCACCCGCATCGGCTTTCCCATCGAACCCCATCGGAAACAGTCACTGCTGGACGGCCTTGACGAGATCGGCGCTATCCTGCGCGACGATGCCGCCGACATCGCCGCCTTCGAGGCCGCGCAGCGCCGCCGGAAGCCTTGGCTTTACCTGCGCCCGGAACAGCTTGCCCATTTCAACGACATCCAGGAGAGCGACGAATGACCGAGGATCTTGGCGAGAATTATGCCCGCGCCTATGGCGGGCGCCTTGGCTTCGGAAAGAAGCCGGCGCTGATCCTGATCGACCTGGTGCGCGCCTATTTCGACCCCGAATGCGACCTGTGGGCCGATTGCGACGCGGCGCTCGCCTCGGCCATCCGGCTGCGGGACGCGGCGCGCGTGGCGGGCATTCCGGTCATCTATACCAATGTCGTCTACCACCCCAAGGCCCTGGATGGCGGGCGCTTCTTCCAGAAAGCCCTGCCGCTGCGCCACTTCCTGCGCGGCAGCAGATGGGGTGACTGGGCCCCCGGCCTGGTGCCGAACGAGGACGAGCTGGTCATCTCCAAGCAATATGCCAGCGTCTTCTTCGGAACCTCGCTGTCCTCGACCCTGACGACGATGGGCGTGGATACGGTGATCCTGACCGGCGTTTCCACCTCGGGCTGCGTGCGCGCCTCCTGCGTGGATGCCAACAGCCACGGCTTCATCCCTCTGATCCCGCGCGAGGCCGTGGGCGACCGCCACCCTGCCCCCCACGAGGCGAACCTGTTCGACATGAATGCGAAATATGGGGACGTGATTTCCGAAGCCGAAACCCTGACCTATCTTGCCGGATTGAAAGCATGACCAAACCCAGCCTGAAAGCCGCGCTTGCCGCGGGGAAATTCGTCGCCGCCCCCGGCCTGCACGACATGATCACCGCTGCGGTGGCCAATCGCTATGACATCGATTTCGCCTATGCCTCGGGCTACTGGATGACGGCCTCGGCCCATGGCCTGCCCGATGCGGGCATTGCCACCTATTCGCAGATGGTGGACCGGGTCGCGACCCTTTGCCGGGTCAGCAAGGCCGCGATCATCGCCGATGCCGATACCGGCTATGGCGGCTTGCTGAACGTCCATCACACCGTCCGCGGATACGAGGACGCGGGCGTCGTCGGCGTCCAGATCGAGGATCAGGAATTCCCCAAGAAATGCGGCCACACGCCTTTCAAGCGCGTGGTTCCGGTCATCGACATGGTGGAAAAGATCAAGGTCGCCTGCGAGGCGCGGCGTTCGCCCGAAACCCTGATCATCGCCCGCACCGATGCGCGCCAGTCCGAGGGCTATGAAGGCGCCATGGCCCGCGGCTTGGCCTTCGCCGAGGCCGGCGCGGATGTCATCTTCCTCGAGGCGCTGGAAAGCGAGGACGAGATGCGCGACGCCTGCAAGCGCATCCGCGCGCCGATGATGGCCAACATGGCCGATGGCGGCAAGACCCCGATCCGCAGCGCCAAGGAACTGGAGGAGATCGGTTATGCGATGGCGATCTATCCGTCCATGACAGGGCTTGCCGCCGCGCAGGCCGCGGCGACCGCGTTGGAAGCCTTCCTGGAGCATGGCACCTCGCAGACGCCCGCGCAGCCGCTGTTCGACTTTGCCGAGTTCAACCAGCTGATTGGCTTCCCCGAAGTTTGGGATTTCGAGCGCCGCTGGGCCCGCGACCGGAAGGCTGGCTGAGATGGCCCTGACCGCTTG
The DNA here is from genome assembly GCF_052045125.1 of Paracoccus sp. 22332. Classification (NCBI taxonomy): domain Bacteria; kingdom Pseudomonadati; phylum Pseudomonadota; class Alphaproteobacteria; order Rhodobacterales; family Paracoccaceae; genus Paracoccus; species Paracoccus sp. 22332. Next base: position 6,214 of record NZ_JBQEOI010000044.1, on the reverse strand, counting down.
CATCGGTTGCGGCAATGTCGGCCGTGCCTGGGCCGTCGTCTTTGCCCGTGCCGGGCATGACGTCGTGCTTCATGATGCCGATCCGGCGCAGGTCGCGGCAGCCCTGCCCTTGATCCGCGTCACGCTGGACCAGCTGGACCGCGCCGGACAGCTTCACGGAGATACGGACAGCGTGCTGGCGCGGATCCGCCCTGCCGCCAGCATCGCCGACGCGGTGTCCGGCGCCACGCATGTGCAAGAAAGCGTACGCGAGGATCTGGAGATCAAGCGCGCCGTGATGTCCGAGATTGGCGCCCATGCGCCGGCCGACTGCATCATCGCCTCCTCGACATCAGCGCTGCGCGGTTCGACCTTCCTCGAACATGTCGCGAGGCCGGGCCGCGCGCTTGTGGCCCATCCGGTCAATCCTCCCTCGCTGATCCCGCTGGTGGAACTCTGCGGCAGCAGCCTGACCGATGCCGCCACCCTCGCGCGCACCCACAACTTCATGACCGCCCTGGGGATGAAGCCCGTGACCTTGCGCAGGGAAATCGACGGCTTCCTGCTGAACCGGCTGCAATACACGCTGGTGGCCGAGGCGATGCACCTGGTCGGCGAAGGCTATTGCTCGGCCGAGGATATCGACCGGGTGATGACCGACGGCTTGGCGCTGCGCTGGCTGTCCATTGGGCCCTTTGCCACGGCGAATCTGAACGCCACGGCGGGCTTTGCCGGCTTTGTCAGCCAGCTGGGCCCGATGATGCGCCGCATGGGCGAGGATGCGCGGACCGATTACGCCTGGGGCGACGACTTGGCCCAGCGGATCCATGCCGACATGGCGGCCCGGGTTCCCGTGGCCAACATCCCGGCATGGCAGGCCTGGCGCGACGGCCGGATCCTTGCCGCCCGCAAGGCCCAGGCCGAGGGCCAGGCCGAACAGCCGGGCTGACGGGTCAGGCCTGGCGCGGGATCGTGTCGCGCCAGATCAGCTTGCCCGGAACCTTGATGTCGATGCCCGGCTCGATCTCGGCGCCCGGATTGTCGAGGTCCAGGAGCTTCAGCGTCTCGTCCACCATCTCCCTGGCGGGCTGGCTGATCGTGGTCAGCCGATAAGGCCAGCGGTCGGCCTCGTCGATATTGTCGAAGCCCCCGAACATTACGTCCTGGGGGATCGTCACCCCCATGTGACCCCGCAAGGCATCCATCGCGCCCATGGCCATGGTGTCGTTGATGCCGAAGATCGCGTCGGGGATCGGCTTCTTTTCGTCCCGAAAGGCCTGCAGGGTCGCCGCATGGGCCCCATCATAGACTGACTGGCCTTCCAGTTCCAGGATACGACTGCGGGGGATTCCTTCCTCCAGCAACCGCTCGGCGAAGCCTTGCAGTCGGTCTTGGCTTGTGGTGCCCTTGGGGTCGCCCTTCAGCACCGCAAAGCTGCGCGCGCCCGCTAGCAGCAAGGCCTCGGCCATCAGCCGGCCGCCACCGGCATTGTCGCAGCGGACGCCTGACGCATCGGACCCGGGGATATAGCGGTTGAACAGAACGACCGGAATACCGCGATCGTGGCACATGCTGGTCATGCGCGTCGACAACTGGGCCGAGGTCAGGATGATCCCATCTACCTGATAACGCAGCACTCGCATCAAGGCGTTGTCGCTGCTGCCGCCATTAGGGACTGTGAAGGTCAAGATTTGGGTTCCGCGCGCCTGCAAGGCTTCGATCAGCGACTTCAGCACCAGCACGTAGAAGGGATTGTCCAGGTTGCCCAGGATCACCGCCACCATGTTGGTGCGCCGCGTCGTCAGACTGGAGGCAATGGAATTCGGCACATAGTTCAGCTTGCGCGCCGCGGCCAGGATCAGTTCGCGCTTGGCGGGCGAGATCGACGATCCCGGCGTGAAGGCCCTGGAAACAGCCGACTGGGACACGCCTGCCAATGCGGCCACGTCCAGGGAGGTGACGCGCCCACCAATGTTCTTCATCGCAATCTCCTTGCCGCATGATCCCGCCCCGCCGCAGGATGCGTCAATTCGCATCCCCCCAATCCGAAGAAGCAAAGGTCACCGCCCACAATTAGCATACGTATTCAAGCGTAGGCAACAAGGCGCTGGCAGGCTGACGGTGGGAACCCTATTCGGCGGTCCATCCTCCATCTACCAGCACATGCGTTCCTGTTATCATCGCCGATGCGTCCGAAGCCAGGAAGACGACCGGTCCCATGATGTCTTCCAATTCTCCAAGGCGTCCCAGCTTGATCTTGCTTTCGATCCAAGTGCGGCGGGCGGGAATGGAAAGGGTCTGCTCGGCCAAGGGCGTGCGGATGAAGGTGGGGCAAAGGGTGTTCACCCGAATTCGGTGCGGCCCCCACTCGATGGCCATGGACTTGGTCATGCCCTCCAACGCGTGCTTGGTCGCGGCATAGACCGCCCGGTCTGGTCCGCCCACCAGGCCCATTTGGGACGAGACGTTGATCAGGCTGCCGGGCTTGCCTGCCGCGATCAGACCTCGCGCTACTTCGCGGGTCAGGAAATAAGCGGCACGCAGGTTGAGGCACATAACGGTGTCGTAGTCTGCAGCAACGGTATCGAGTGCTGGGCCGTGCCGGGCAAGGCCTGCGGCATTAACCAGGATGTCATAAGACGCCTCGCCTACACAGGCAGCCGTGGCTGCAAGATCGGTAATGTCAAGCACGCGGGCCTCGGCATTGCCGCCAGCAGCGCGGATTGCGTCCCGCGCGTTCAGGAGTTCGGACTGACGGCGTGCCATTAGCCAAACCTCGGCCCCGGCCCCGGCCAGGGCTGCGGCTGAGGCAAGGCCGATGCCCGACGACGCACCGGTCACAAGCGCGCGTTTGCCGTCCAAGCGAAAGGACGGCATGCGTGGAAGCGGCGTCATCTCCTATTCCGCCGCGACACCATAGGGGACGTTGCGGTGTCCATAACGACGGACGCGGATATTGCATTGCTCGGCATGGCCGACGAAGCCCTCCAGCATGCAAAGGCGCGAACCATAGGCGCCAATTAGGGTCGCCGCTTCGTCTGTGGTGACACGCTGATAGCTGTGGGTCTTGAGAAATTTTCCTACCCACAGTCCGCCCGTATAACGACCGGCCTTCTGCGTCGGCAGCGTGTGGTTAGTGCCGATTACCTTGTCACCGTTTGCGACATTCGTCCGTGGTCCCAGGAACAGTGCGCCATAGCTATGCATGTTCTCAAGATACCAGTCGTCGCGGTTGGTCATGACCTGTACATGCTCAGAGGCGATGTCGTTAGCTACCTCCAGCATCTCGTCATGGGTGTCGCATAGAATGACCTCGCCGTAATCCTGCCAGCTTTTCCGAGCCGTCTCGGCCGTGGGAAGGATCGACAAAAGGCGTTCGATCTCGGCCAATGTTTCCTTGACCAGCTTGCGGCTGTTGGTCACCAGAACGGCGGGTGAGTTGTAGCCATGCTCCGCTTGGCCCAGCAAATCGGTTGCGCACATCTCGGCATCGACCGTGTCATCAGCAATGACCATCGTTTCGGTGGGGCCGGCGAACAGGTCGATCCCAACGCGGCCATAAAGCTGGCGCTTGGCTTCGGCCACGAAGGCGTTTCCAGGCCCGACAAGCATGTCGACGGGCTTGATTGTTTCAGTGCCAAGGGCCATGGCGCCAACGGCCTGCATCCCACCCAGCACATAGATTTCGTGCGCGCCTCCCATCTTCATCGCTGCAACTATAGCCGGATGCGGTGCGCCGTTCACGGGAGGAGCTGAGGCGACGATCCGCGGCACTTCTGCCACGCTAGCAGTCAGAACCGACATATGGGCACTGGCTACCATAGGGAATTTGCCGCCCGGCACGTAGCAGCCGACCGACTGCACGGGGATGTTGCGGTGGCCCAGAATCACGCCCGGCATTGTCTCAACTTCGATATCCGTCATGCTGGCACGTTGGGCCAGGGCAAAGCGACGGATCTGATCCTGCGCAAAGCGGATGTCCTCAATGTCACGCGCACTGACCTTGTGCATTGCCGCCTCGACCTCGGAGTCGGTCAGACGAAAGCTGGGCGGATCATACCTGTCGAATTTCGCCGAAAGCTCGCGAACGGCGGCATCCCCGCGCGTTTCAATGTCTTTCAGGACGGACTCCACAGTAGCGCGCACTTTAGCATCGTCCTCTGCGCGTGCGATTTCGGGCTTGCCCTGCTTTAGATACTGGATGGCCATGCATCATTCCTGCGTTCCGAGTTCTTGGCGTCCAGTGTCGTGGCGAACGGGCGAAAAACAAGCAAAGGCAAAGGTGGTGAAAATATTTCAGCCGCTGTCCCGTTCAACCAGCGTGACAGGCACCACGCGGATCGTTCCTTCGGCGGTAGTATGGGCCAGTTGGGCCTCGATTAAGTCGACTGCCTCCGCCGCCATCCGTTCCAACGGCTGGCGCACTGTTGTAAGCCGGTAGGAAGCCCAGCTGGCCATGGCGACGTCGTCGAAACCGATGATTGCGACATCGTCAGGTACCCGCATCTTCAGGTCGCGAGCGGCATCCAGCGCCGCCAGTGCCATCAGATCATTGATGCAGAAGATCGCATCCGGTGCCGGACGCATGCCCAGCAACTCCCTTGCGGCGGCCAGGCTGGTCGCATAATCGTAGCGTCCCGACGGGCTGCCGATCAGCTCCTGGCCCGCGCTTTCCAGCACATCAATGAAGCCGCGTCGCCGTTCCAGATGGGTCGAGGTGTCCTGCCGGCCGCCGATCAGCGCAAGACGCCGGCGGCTAGTGGTCAGGAAGCGATGAGCGACCATGCGCCCCCCGCTGTAGTTGTCGCAGGTAACCGCGGTCATGCAGGCGTCCGGCTGCACGCGGTTGAACAGAACCGCAGGCATGTGGGCTTCGCGGCAAGCACGGGCGATGCGGGACGACATCAAGGAGGATGTCACGACAACCGCATCAGACCTGAACGCCAGAACCTGATCCATGACGGCGTCGACTTCCGCCTGAGGGGGAACGGCATGCAACACCATGCGGCGCCCGCGGGCAGCCAGTTCCCGCGACAAGGCATTGGCTGCCATGGGATAGAACGGATTCTCCAAATCGGCCGCCACCAGCGTCACTGTGTTCGTCGTGATGCGGGACAAAGCCCGGTGGATCGGTGATTGATAGCCCAGATCCGCCGCAGTCCGGAGGATAGCCTCGCGCAGTGCCGGCGCTATAGGGGCTTCGGGCCGAAAGGCGCGGGATACTGCCGCCACAGACGTTCCCACAGCCGCCGCCACATCTCTAGCCGTCAGTTTCATCAGTGACCTGCAGCGCCGAAAGATTTTCACATGGCCAGAATAGCAGTTTGAGCGAAAGGCAACATTTGGATTCATCGGCCTTCTCAAGCCTGCAGCGGTTCACCATCGGAATTCATTAGTAATGAACCGCACCGGTTTTTCCGGCGGCTGATTACGGTTAGTTACGCGGCCAGGGATCAGTTTCCAGAGCTGCGTAGAAGTTTGCCTCTGCTTCCGAAGGCGGGATGTTCCCGATTGGCTCGAGAAGACGGCGGTTGTTGAACCATTCCACCCATTCGAGCGTCGCGTACTCCACGGCTTCTAAGCTGCGCCATGGGCCGCGGCGGTGGATGACCTCCGCCTTGAACATATGAAGGGGAGCGTGGCCCCAGTGGGGCCGCGTAAGCCCCGTAATGGTTGATCGTCTCGGCCAAGGCGTTGTCGTAACTGTCGCCGACGCTGCCCACCAAGGGTTCAATCCCGGCTTCTGCCAAACGTTCAGTGGAACGAATAGACAGGTATTGCGAGCCCCTGTCGCTGTGGTGAACCAGCCCCATGCCCTTTCCGGGGCGGCGATTATGTACCGCCTGTTCCAGGGCATCGAGAACGAACCCCGTATGCGCCGAGTTGCTGACGCGCCAGCCAACGATCTTGCGGGCATAGGCGTCGATGACGAAAGCGACATAGGTGAAATCCGACACCCACAGCATATTCGGTGCCGGAACACGGAACTGGCGGTTACCTTGTCCAGCGGACACGGCGCCTTCTTGTCCGGGATCGTCGTCCGATGCGGCTTGCCCCTGATAATACCTTGAATACCCATATCATTCATCAATCTTGCGACTGTGCAGCGGGCGACATCGAAGCCCTCACGACCAAGCTGCCGCCAGACTTTCCGAACCCCATAGACCCGCCAGTTCTCTTCGAAGACCCGAAGGATCTCGGGGCGCAGGCCGCGTATGACCGAGGAGCTGAACGA
>NZ_JBQEOI010000043.1:0-22775 GCF_052045125.1 Paracoccus sp. 22332 | reverse complement strand
AGGCAAGCTGATGACGATTGAAGCGATTGAAAAGCATCCTGTTCCGGCGGGTTTCGGGGATGCGCATGTGGGGGCTGGGGATTATGCGCGGCTTTACGCCGAATCGATCGCGGACCCCGAATCGTTCTGGCGGCGCGAGGGGCTGCGGCTGGACTGGATCCAGCCCTACGGCACCGTCAAGAACACCGACTTCACGCTGGGCCGGGTCTCGATCAGGTGGTTCGAGGACGGGGTGCTGAACGCCTCGGTCAACTGCATCGACCGCCACCTGCCCGCCCGCGCGAACCAGACCGCGATCATCTTCGAGCCCGACGATCCCGCCACCCCCGCCCAGCACATCACCTATGCCCAGTTGTCGGAAAAGGTGAACCGCTTCGCCAACGTGCTGCTGTCCCAGGGCATCATGCGCGGCGACCGGGTGGTGATCTATCTGCCGATGATCCCGGAAGCCGCCTATGCGATGCTGGCCTGCGCGCGGATCGGGGCGATCCATTCGATCGTCTTCGCGGGCTTTTCCCCGGATGCGCTGGCCAACCGCATCAACGACTGCGGCGCCAAGCTGGTCATCACCGCCGACACCGCGCCGCGCGGCGGGCGGCGCACCAACCTGAAGTCGAACACCGACGCGGCGCTGCTGCACTGCTCGGACCGGGTGCGCTGCCTGGTCGTCAAGCATACCGGCGACCAGACCACCTGGATCCAGGGCCGCGACGTGGACGTGAAGGCGCTGATGGAGGCGGCCAGCCCGGACTGCCCGCCCCGGCCGATGGGGGCCGAGGATCCGCTGTTCATCCTGTACACCTCGGGGTCGACCGGCAAGCCCAAGGGGGTGGTGCACACGACCGGCGGCTATCTGGTCTATGCGGCGATGACGCATCAATACGTCTTCGACTACAAGGACGGCGACGTGTTCTGGTGCACGGCCGACGTGGGCTGGGTGACGGGCCACAGCTATATCGTCTATGGCCCGCTGGCCAACGGCGCCACCACGGTGATGTTCGAGGGGGTGCCCACCTATCCCGACGCCGGCCGCTTCTGGGAGGTCTGCGCCAAGCACCGGGTGACGCAGTTCTATACCGCGCCGACCGCGATCCGGTCGCTGATGGCCAAGGGCACCGATCCGATCCAGGGCCACGACCTGTCGTCCCTGCGCATCCTGGGCACCGTGGGCGAACCGATCAACCCCGAGGCCTGGCACTGGTACAACGACAACATCGGCAAGGGCCGCTGCCCGATCGTCGACACCTGGTGGCAGACCGAGACCGGCGGGCATCTGATCACGCCGCTGCCCGGCGCCATCCCGACCAAGCCCGGCTCCGCCACGCTGCCCTTCTTCGGCATCAGGCCCGCGGTGCTGGACGCCCAGACCGGCGCCGTGCAAGAGGGCAACCCGGCCGAGGGGGTCTTGTGCATCGCCGACAGCTGGCCCGGCCAGATGCGCACGCTGTGGGGCGACCACCAGCGGTTCGAAGAGGCCTATTTCCAGCAATATCCGGGTTACTACTTCACCGGCGACGGCTGCCGGCGCGACGAGGATGGCTATTACTGGATCACCGGCCGGGTGGACGACGTGATCAACGTGTCGGGCCACCGGATGGGCACGGCCGAGGTCGAATCGGCCCTGGTCGCCCACGAGAAGGTCGCCGAGGCCGCCGTGGTGGGCTATCCGCATCCGCTGAAGGGGCAGGGCATCTATGCCTATGTGACGCTGATGAACGGGGTCGAGCCCTCGGACGCGCTGCGGGCCGAGCTGGAGAAATGGGTCCGCACCGAGATCGGCCCGATCGCCAAGCCGGACCTGATCCAATGGGCGCCTGGGATGCCCAAGACCCGCTCGGGCAAGATCATGCGCCGGATCCTGCGCAAGATCGCCGAAAACGACTACGCCACCCTCGGCGACATCTCCACCCTCGCCGAACCAGAGGTCGTCGACGACCTCATCAAAAACAGAATGAACAAAGGGTGACGCCGCGGAGAAGGCTTCCCCGGAAAAAATGAAAAGGCGGCCTCCGGGGGGAGGACCGGGTGCCGCCAGACCTGCCGGACGAGCGATCCCAGACACGCGCCCTGGCCCTGCCAGGGACGCGACCGAAGAAGGATTGTCCGTCAAATCGAAAGCCGGCGCGGCACCGGCTCAACAGGAGGAGGATTGATGGCTTATGCATCGCCCGACGCGACGACCCGTTCGCGTCCCATGACGTCCGAGGAGAAGAAGGTCATTCTGGCCTCGTCCGCGGGCACGATCTTCGAATGGTACGACTTCTATCTTTATGGCTCGCTGGCCGCGATCATCGGCGCGCAGTTCTTCACGGCCTTCCCGGAATCGACGCGGAACGTCTTTGCGCTGCTGGCCTTCGCGGCGGGCTTCCTGGTGCGGCCCTTCGGCGCGCTTGTCTTCGGCGCCCTGGGCGACCTGATCGGGCGGAAATACACCTTCCTGGCGACGATCCTGATCATGGGTCTTTCGACCTTTCTGGTGGGGTTGCTGCCGGGCTACGCGTCCTGGGGGATCGCCGCGCCGATCATCCTGATCGTGCTGCGGATGCTGCAGGGCTTGGCGCTTGGCGGGGAATACGGGGGCGCGGCGGTCTATGTCGCCGAACACGCGCCGCAGGGGCAACGGGGCTATTTCACCTCGTTCATCCAGACCACGGCCACGCTGGGGCTGCTGCTGTCGCTGGTGGTGATCCTGCTGGTCACGTCCTATGTGAACGCGAACTATCCGGCGGTTCCGCAGCTTGGGCTTGACGGCCAGCCGCTGCTGGATCCGACCGGCGCCCAGGTCATGCTGGACCCGTTCAAGGCCTGGGGCTGGCGGATTCCGTTCCTGGGGTCGGTCTTCCTGCTGCTGATCTCGCTGTATATCCGCTTGCAGATGAACGAATCCCCGGCCTTCAAGAAGATGAAGGAAGAGGGCGCGCAGTCCAAGGCGCCGCTGAAAGAGGCATTCGGCAACTGGAAGAACGGCAAGATCGCCCTGATCGCGCTGTTCGGCCTGACCGCCGGACAGGCCGTGGTCTGGTATTCGGGCCAGTTCTATGCGCTGTTCTTCATTCAGAACGTGATCAAGGTCGATCAGTTCAGCGCCAATGTCTTCGTCGCCTGGTCGCTGATCCTGGGCACCGCCGGGTTCATCTTCTTCGGGTCGCTGTCGGATCGTATCGGCCGCAAGCCGATCATCCTGGGCGGCTGCGCCCTGGCCGCGATCACCTATATGTGGGTGTTCCCGCTGCTGACCAGCGTCGCCAACCCGGCGCTGCACGCGGCCCAGCAGATCCCCGTGACGGTGACGGCGGCGCCCGAGGATTGTTCCTTCCAGTTCAACCCGGTGGGCACGGCGCAGTTCAACAACAGCTGCGACATCGTCAAGGCGACCCTGTCGAAATCCTCGGTCAATTCGGACACCGTGGATGCCCCGGCAGGCACCGTGGCCTCGGTCCAGGTGGGCGAGACGGTGGTGCAGTCCTATGACGCCAATGCCCTGACGGGCGAGGCGCTGGCGGCCGAGAAGGCCCGCTTCACGGCGGAAATCAACGCGGCGCTGACCGCCGCGGGTTATCCGCTGGTCGCGGCCGACAATACGACCGTCGCCAAGGCCGACCATTTCTTCGACATCTTCAACGCCCAGAACATCAAGATCGTGCTGATCCTGACCTATCTGATCGTGCTGGTGACGATGGTCTATGGCCCCATCGCGGCGCAGCTGGTGGAACTGTATCCGACCCGGATCCGCTATTCCGGCCTGTCGCTGCCCTATCACATCGGCAACGGCTGGTTCGGGGGGCTTCTGCCCGCGACGGCCTTCGCGATCTCGGCCCAGACCGGCAACATCTATGCGGGGCTGTGGTATGCGATCGTGATCGCGGTGATGACGGTGATCATCGGCGCGCTGTTCGTGCCGGGCGACAGCCACAAGAAGAACATCTTCGCCGACGACGGCGTCTGAACCGCTGGCCGGGCCGGGATTGTTTCCCGGCCCGGCCGTTCCCCTGATAGTTCAGGAAGGCCCGGCCCCATGGCGCGCATTCTGGTTGTCGAGGACGAGGACAACATCGCCATGGCCCTGGAGTTCCTGCTGGCCCGCGACGGCCATAGCCATTCCCGCCTGTCCCAAGGCGCCGCCGCGTTGACGGCAATCCGCGCGGACCGCCCCGACCTGGTGCTGCTGGACGTGATGCTGCCCGACATGTCGGGTTACGAGATCGTCCAGCTGCTGCGCGCCGATCCCGGCCCGTCGGGCGTCCGCATCCTGCTGATGACCGCGCGCGGGTCCATCGTCGAGAGGCGGCGCGGCCTTGCGCTTGGCGCGGACGGCTTCATCGCCAAGCCCTTCGAAATCGTGGAACTGCGCGCCGAGATGACGCGGCTGTTGGAATGATCTTCAGCCGCGCCGCTGCCACAGCGTCCAGAGGCCCAGCCCGATGGCCAGATAGACCGCGTTCACCAGAAGCCCTGACAGCACCTGCGTGGCAAGCGGCTCGGGCCGGGGCGAGGCGCCCGTCACCGGAATGATCAGCGCCACGAACAGCGCCCCGGCGGCCAGCGGCAGCAGCATCCCGGTGATCGGACGGTTGCGCAGCGTGGTCAGCATCAGCGCCACAAGCAGGCCGATCCGAAACACATCCCCCGCCTGCGCTGCCAGCAAGTCACCCATGACGCGTCCCTTCGTCTTTTCCGCAGCCTAGCCGATCCGGCAGGGCTGGGTCTATAACGGGATTTCGGGCTGGTCCGGATCGATGGGAACGGTAGGGGTTTCGGGATCGCCTGGTTCCCGAAGCGCTTCCTCCAAGGGCGGCGGCGGAGGCGCGTCGGCGCGGCGCCGGATCAGGATGTCGCCGTTCTCCAGCCGCTGGGGCGCCTGGTAATTGCCCATGTCGTCGACCAGCACCGCCAGATCCCGCAGGACCGGACCCAGGTCGGTCAGCGCCTTGCCCATCCCGTCGCCCAGTTGGTCCAGTTGCGGGCCGAATTCGGTCCACAGGTTGTCGGCGATGATGCCAAGGCCGCGTTCGACCAGGCCAAGCCCATCCTCGGTCGTGGTTTGCGCGGATGCGGGGACGGGCGCGGCCAGCAGTCCCAGGATCAAAAGCCGGTACATGATTGCCCCCGCAGGTTTCCTGAACGGTCGGTACCGATGCTAAGCCTGTGCTGACCCCGTGTCGAGCGGCGCAACGAAAAAGGGCTGGCCCAAGGCCAGCCCTTTATATCCGACGGAACCCGGGTTCCGTACAGAATTCTTATTCCGTAGCCGGGGTGGAGTCGTCGTCGTCGTCGTCCGAAGCAACGGCGGCGATGACGCCCAGCAGCAGCAGGGCCGGGACGACCAGGCCAGCGTTGGTCGAGGCGGGACGCTCTTCCACGACGACGGGCTCGACGTCCACGACGGGGGCGACATAGCCACCGGCCAGAGCCGAGGTTGCGGTCAGGCCGAGAGCGGCAGCGAAGGTAGCGAATTTGGTCATGATCATGCTCCGTTTCGTTGAAAGCTGCCGTCACCGGCAACATCGAGGCGACAGTTACACAATCCCCAGACGTTTGAAAGCTGCATTGGTTCAAATCCGTCGCTGGGTTGTGCCCACTGTTGCATATTGGCCAACACCCAGGCCGGGCCTTGGTTCCGCCGGGGAAACCGCCCCCGCTGAGGTGTTGCAATCCTGCACTAAGCGCGACGAAACGCCTGGGAAATCATGAAGATTGCGGCTGCCGCAGCCACGATCGAGGGGCCTGCCGGGGTGTCCAGCCGCAGGCTGGCCCACAGCCCCGCCATGACCGCCGCCGCCGCGATCAGCATGGCATTGCCGACCATCCTTTCGGGACTGCGCGACAATCCGCGGGCGGTCGCCGCAGGAACGATCAGCATCGCCGAAATCAGCAACGATCCCACGACGCGAATCGACAGCGCCACTACAATCGCAAGGGCAATGGACAGCACCAGCCGTTCCGTCCTGGGGTCGATTCCGGCCGCCATGGCCAGTTCCTCGTTCAGGGATGCGGTCAGCAGCCGCTGCCATCGCCAGGCCAGCAGCGCCAGCACCCCCGCCGCGCCCGTCCAGATCAGCGCCAGGTCGGCGCGGCCCACCGCCAGGATGTCGCCGAACAGATAGGCCGACAGATCCGACCGGGCCTGCGGGACAAAGCTGATCGCGACCAGGCCCACGGCCAGGGCGGAATGCGACAACACCCCAAGCATCGTGTCCATCGCCTGACCGCGCGACACCAGGGCGGAAATCGCCATCGCCATCGCCAGGGACACCAGCAGCGTCCCGGCATAGATCGAGATCTGGAAGCCCAGACTGATCGCCACCCCCAGGATTGCCGCATGGGCCGTCGCATCGCCGAAATAGGCCATCCGCCGCCAGACCACGAAGCTGCCCAGGGGGCCGGCGACGGCGGCGATGCCCAGGCCCGCCAGCATCGCCCGGATGAAGAAATCGTCCAGCATCAATGCGCCCCGGCGTGGTGGTGGTGAAGGTCATGATCGTGATCGTGGTGATGGCGGTACAGCGCCAGGGTGCCTTCGGCTTCCGCCCCGAACAAGGCGCGGTATTCCGGCGCGCTGCTGACATGCTGGGGCGTGCCCTCGCAGCAGACATGGCCGTTCAGGCAGATCACCCGGTCGGAGGCGCGCATCACCACCAGCAGGTCGTGGCTGACCATCAGCACGGCGGCGCCGGTCTGGCGGCGCACCTCCTCGATCAGCTTGTAGAAGGCGACGATGCCGGGCTGGTCCAGCCCCTGCGTGGGTTCGTCCAGCACCAGCAGTTCGGGGTCGTGCAGCAGCGCGCGCGCCAGCAGGACGCGCTGGAACTGCCCGCCGGACAGCTGGGTCAACTGCCGCGCCTCGACCCCCTCGACCCCGGTGCGGGCCAGGGCTTGCGCCGCGTCCCGGTCGCCCACGCGGCGGGGCAGGGACAGGAAGCGCCGCACGGTCATCGGGATCGTGGTATCGACCAGCACCCGCTGCGGGACATAGCCGATGCGCAGCCCCGGCTTGCGCGCGACCCGGCCTGCCGCCAGCGGCATATGCCCCAGAAGCGCGCGCACCAGCGAGGATTTGCCCGACCCGTTCGGGCCGACCACCGTCACGATCTCGCCCGAGGCGATGCGGAAATCGACGCCGTGCAGCACCGTCTCGTGCCCGCCGGGACGCTGGATTGTCAGGCCTTGGGCCTGGATCAGGGCGGTCATGCCGCGGTTCCGGCGCAGGCGGGGCACAGGCCCAGGGCCTCGATCGTGACGCGTTCGACCTGGAAGCCGTTTTCCGCCGCCAGATCGGCCAAGGCGTCGCGGACCGGGGCGGCGGGCAGTTCGGCCAGCATGTCGCAGGACCGGCAGATCAGGAAGGCGGGGGCGTGGTCGTGGCCGGGATGCAGGCAGGCCGCAAAGGCGTTCAGGCGTTGCAGGCGGTGGGCCAGCCCGTGTTCGACCAGAAACTCCAGGGCGCGATAGGCCACGGGCGGCTGGCGGCCGAAGCCTTCGGCGGCCAGGCGGTCCAGAACCTCGTAGGCGCCCATGGCCCGATGCGATTCCAGCAGGATCTCCAGCGTGCGCCGCCGCACCGGGGTCAGCCGCGCGCCGTTTTCCGCAAGCCGGTCGCGGGCCTGATCCAGGGCGCGCGCCTCGCAGGCGCGGTGGTCATGGGGCGCGAAGGCCGGGGCGGACGAGGCTGGTTGATCGGACAATGTGTTATCTTATCACGTTTGGATTGACTTGTTATCATATAACATGCGAAAGCGCAGCTTTTCAAGGAACCAAAGGTGACATGATGCGCATGATGATCCCAGCCCTGGCCCTGATGGCTGCCGGTCCGGTCGCGGCCCAGCCGCCCCGGATCGTAACCGACACCCCCATCACCGCCTCGTTGGTCCAGCAGGTGACGGGCGATCTGGCGCAGGTGCAGGTTCTGCTGCCCAAGGGCGCCGATGCGCATCACCACCAGATGCGGCCCTCGGATGCGCAGGGGTTGCAGGATGCCGGTCTGCTGGTCTGGACCGGGCCTGAACTGACCCCGTGGCTGGACCGTGCCGCCGCTTCGGTCGCGGGGGGAATTCCGCAACTGCGCCTGCTGGAGGTGCCGGGAACCCATCTGCGCGCCTATGCCGAGGATCACGGGCACGATCACGACCATGACCACAGCCATGACCATGACCACGCGCATGATCATGCGGGCACCGATCCCCATGCCTGGCTGGACCCGGCCAATGCGCAGCTGTGGCTGACGGCCATCGCGGACATGGTGGCCAAGGCCGATCCCGACAACGCGGCGCAGTATGCCAGCAATGCCGCAACGGCTGCGCAGCAGATCGCGGATCTGGACGCGCGGATCCAGGCGCAACTGTCGCCCCATCGCCAGGCCAAAATCGTCGTCTTTCACGACGCCTATGGTTATTTCACCGATCATTTCGGCCTGCGCCCGGCCATCGCCGTGTCGCTGGGCGACGCCAGCACGCCCTCGGCCGCCCGGCTTGGCGGGATTCGCGACCAGATCGCCCAGACGGAGGCAGCCTGCGCGTTCCCCGAATATGGCGGCGATCCAAGGCTGGTGCAGACGGTCATCGAAGGCACCGCAGTCCGCATGGGCGACGAATTGGCGCCCGAGGGCGGCATGCTGGACAGCGGACCGGCCCTTTACGGCGATGTCCTGACCGGCTTGGCGGACGCACTGGCTGATTGCCTGGGTGGGGAATAGCCGCCTTTTGCGCGGGCAAATTATTTCCGACTCTTTTACTTTGACAATCCAGATCAAAGTTGTCAGATTTGCCGTAACACAAGTCTAACCCGCAAGAGGCTGATCATGACCGCAGCGCGTCCCGCAGATTTCCAGCAACCGGCAACCAGCGTTCTGGCGCGCATCCCGCAGCATGATGCCACTACGCTGACGCGGGGCGGCAACCAGGCCCTGATCGTCCTGGACGAACAGATCTATCAACTGCGCATCACGCGCGCCGGCAAGCTGATCCTGACGAAGTAATCCCTCCTTCGCTTCTGGATCAGCCTTGGCGCGCAGCCCAGGGCAGCCGGCGGATCACCCGCGCGGCTTGTTCCTGGGGCCACCGCCCGGTTTGCCGTCCGGCCGCCCCTGTGGCTTGCCGGTGAACCGGGCGCCCTGACCGCTGCCCGCACCGCTTCGCGCCGGCTTCGGGCCGCCCGGCTTGCCGAACGATTTGCGCTCGGCCCCCGGCTTGCCTTCGCCACGCGGCACATCCCCCCGAGGCTTGAAGCCCCGGTCCCCCCCTGGCTTTCCGTCCCCGCGCGGCTTGAAGCCTCGCTCGCCGGGTTTGCTGTCCCCTCTTGGCTTGAATCCGCGTTCGCCTTCGGGCCGGTCGCCGCGCGGTTTGAAGCTGCGTTCGCCCTCGGCCCGGTCGCCGCGCGCCTGGAAGGCAGGCTTGCCCCCCTGGCCCCCGGGCCCAGGCTTGCCGTGGCGCGGCCGGTCGCCCGCCGTGTCGCGATCCGCGCGCGGCTTTCCGGCCCAAGTCCGTGCGGGCCGTTCGCCATCCTCTTGCGGACGCTTGCCCCGGAATCCCGGCCGGTCGCCGCCATCCTCGGAACCGGGACGGGGCTTGCCCGACCAGGGCCGCGCCGGGCGGTCCGAATCATCGCGCGGTCCGGCGGGCTTGCGGGCAAAGCGGCTGTCCCCGTCGCCATTGGCGCGGAAAACGCGGCGCGGGGCCTCGCCGTCGTCGCGTCGCGGCTTGCGAGAGCCTTCGGCACCGCGCGGGCGCATTTCGCGGTCCTTGGGGGCGGTCTCCTCGCCCGTCAGCAGCCCGCCAAGCTGGTCGCGCAGGACGCGCTTCTTGATCTCGACCACCTGATTCTTTTCCATGCCGGTCAGCTTGAAGGGACCATAGCCGATGCGGATCAGCCGGTTCACCTGAAGGCCGACATGCGCCATGGCGCGGCGGATTTCGCGGTTCTTGCCCTCGCGGATGCCGACCGTCAGCCAGGCATTCGCGCCCTGCTGGCTGTCCAGCTTGATTTCCATCGGGGCGAATTCCTCTCCGTCGATGGTGGCTCCCCGGCGCAGCGGGGCGAAGGTCATGTCGCTGGGCGTGCCGTTCACCCGGACCCGATACCGCCGCAGCCAGCCGGTCGAGGGCAGTTCCAGCCGCCGCTTCAGCTCTCCGTCATTGGTCAGCAGCAGCAGCCCTTCGGATGTCAGGTCCAGCCGCCCGATGGTCATCACGCGCGGCAGGTCGCGGGGCAGGGCGTCGAACACCGTCTGACGGCCCTTTTCGTCGGATTCGGTCGTCACCAGGCCCAGCGGCTTGTAATACAGCCACAGCCGGGTTTCCTGCGGCTCGTCCAGTTTCTTGCCGTCCACGGTGATGCGGTCGCTGGGCAGCACGTCAAGCGCCGGGCTGTCGATCTTTTTCCCGTTCACCGTCACCCGGCCCTCCAGGATCATCCGTTCTGCGTCGCGGCGGCTGGCGACGCCTGCGCGGGCCATCACCTTGGCGATGCGATCGGGGGTGGGATTCGGGGCGGGGGTGGGACTGTCGTCGGTCATGGCGATCTTCTCCTGCGCATCGCTGCGGTGGCAAAGCGGCGCTTCTAGCGGAAGCGGCGCGGATGGGAAAGGGCGGCTTGCGCGGCGGCGACACCCTTGCGACAAGCGGGCATGACCCGCTTCACCTCTCATATGGCCCTGGCCCTCGATCAGGCAAGGGCGGCGGCCCTGCGCGGCGAGGTTCCGGTGGGCGCCGTGGTGGCGGATCCCGCCGGGCGCGTCGTCGCGGCGGAAGGCAATCGGACCCGAGAGCTGTCCGACCCAACCGCCCATGCCGAGATCCTGGCGATCCGCGCCGCCTGCCGGATCGTCGGATCCGAACGCCTGCCGGGCCACGACCTGTGGGTGACGCTGGAGCCTTGCCCGATGTGCGCGGCCGCGATCTCGGCCGCGCGGATCGGGCGGCTGTATTACGGGGCCGGCGACGTGCGGATGGGCGGGGTGGAACATGGCGCGCGGGTCTTCGATCATCCGCAATGCCATCACCGGCCCCAGATCTATGACGGCATCGACGCCGAGGGGGCAAGGGCGCTGCTGGTCGGATTCTTCCGGGACCGCCGATGACGGTTGCGCCGCCCGCGCGGCGTGGCTATACCGTCGCCCATGCGGGTGTAGCTCAATGGTAGAGCAGCAGCCTTCCAAGCTGAATACGTGGGTTCGATTCCCATCACCCGCTCCAACCTTGAATTCAAAAGAATCTTTTAGAATCAAGGATTTCTCTTAAAAGGTGGTTCGATCTGGCCGCGTCGCGGGTATTTCGGAATGGCCCGCAGCCATTTGCCAAGCGTCGAAAGCCCGATGCCAACTTCCTCTCCTTCATCCAACCCGCATCGCTACGCATCTGGCTGAGACAGATGAGCCGCGAGCCTAGAGCGCGCGCCAGCCGATGTCGCGGCGGCAGAAGCCGCCCGGCCAGTCGATCGCGTCCACTTGGGCATAGGCGCGCTGATGCGCCTCGGCCAGGGTCGCGCCGCGGCCGGTGCAGGCGAGGACGCGGCCCCCGGTCGCGATGATCGCGCCGTCCTGACTGGCGGTGCCCGCGTGGAAGGTCATCTGGAAACTGCTTTCACACAGGTTGTCCAGCCCCTTGATGATGCAGCCTTTTTCGTATTGGCCGGGATAGCCGTTCGCGGCCATCACCACGGTCAGCGCGTGATCGTCGGCCCAGTTTACGGCCGTTTCGGCCAACCGCCCCTCGGCGCAGGCCAGCAGAAGGTCCAGCACCTGCGCGCCAAGGCGCATCATCAGCACCTGGCATTCGGGATCGCCGAAGCGGACGTTGTATTCGACCAGGCGCGCGCGCCCGTCCCGGATCATCAGCCCGGCGTAAAGCACGCCTTGGAACGGCATTCCGCGCGCGGCCATTTCCGCAACGGTGGGGCGCACGATCTGGGCCATCACCTGCTGCTGCAAGGCCTCGGTCAGGATCGGGGCGGGACTGTAGGCGCCCATGCCGCCAGTATTGGGGCCGGTATCGCCGTCGCCCACGCGCTTGTGGTCCTGGGCGGTGCCGATGGGCAGGCAGTCGGTGCCGTCGCAGAGGATGAAGAAGCTGGCTTCCTCGCCCGCCATGAATTCCTCGATCACCACCGACATCTCGCCGAACTCGCCGTCGAAGATGGCGTCGATGGCTTGGTGCGCCTGATCCACGGTTTCCGCCACGGTGACGCCCTTGCCCGCTGCAAGGCCGTCGGCCTTGACCACGATGGGCGCGCCCTGGGCGGTGACGTAATCGCGGGCGCTTGCGGCGTCGGTGAAGCGCGCCCAGGCGGCGGTCGGCGCCCCGCAGGCATCGCAGATTTCCTTGGTAAAGGCCTTCGATGCCTCAAGCTGGGCGGCGGCCTGGGACGGCCCGAAGACCAGGAACCCGGCATCGCGCAACGCGTCGGACACGCCTGCGGCCAAGGGTGCCTCGGGGCCGATCACCACGAAGTCGACGGCGTTTTCCTGGGCGAATTCCAGCACCTCGGCGCGCGACAGGATGTTCAGGTCGGCGCATTCGGCGACATTGGCGATGCCCGCATTGCCCGGCGCCACGATCAGGCGGTCGCATTTCGGGTTCTGCCGGATCGCCCAGGCCAGCGCATGTTCGCGCCCGCCGCCGCCGAGGATCAGGATGTTCATGGGCCGCCCTTTCGCTTCTGGTCGCGGCGTTCTAGTCTGGCCGCGACAAGGGAACAAGACGCATGGATTTGCTGGAAGACGCGCCGGGCAGCAACGCGCATGAATTCACGGTTTCGGAACTGTCGGGCGCGGTGAAACGCAGCCTGGAGGATCAGTTCGGCCGCGTCCGCGTGCGCGGAGAGATCGGGCGCGTGTCGCGGCCGTCCTCGGGGCATGTCTATTTCGACCTCAAGGACGACCGATCCGTTCTGGCCGCCGTCACTTGGAAAGGGCAGGCGGCCAAGCTGGCGCAGCGCCCCGAGGAGGGGATGGAGGTCATCGCCACCGGGCGCCTGACCACCTTTCCCGGCCAGTCGAAATACCAGCTGATCGTCGATCAGATCGAACCGGCGGGCCTTGGCGCGCTGATGGCGATGCTGGAAAAGCGCCGCCAGGCGCTTGCGGCCGAGGGGCTGTTCGACGAGGCGCGCAAGCGGCCGCTGCCCTCGCTGCCGCGCGTGATCGGGGTTGTGACCTCGCCTTCCGGGGCGGTGATCCGCGACATCCTGCACCGGCTGCGCGACCGTTTTCCGACGCGCGTGCTGATCTGGCCGGTGGCCGTCCAGGGCGAGGGGTGCGCGCCGCAGGTGGCCGCCGCGATCCGGGGCTTCAACGACCTGCCGCAGGGCGGGCCGATCCCGCGCCCGGATCTGCTGATCGTGGCGCGGGGTGGCGGCAGCCTGGAGGATCTATGGGGCTTCAACGAAGAGGCGGTGGTCCGCGCCGCCGCCGAAAGCCGGATCCCGCTGATCTCGGCCGTGGGGCACGAAACGGATACGACGCTGATCGACTTCGCATCCGACCGCCGGGCGCCGACGCCGACCGCCGCCGCCGAAATAGCGGTGCCGGTGCTGGCGGAACTGGCGGCGCGGCTGGCGGAATCGCAAGCCCGGCTGACGCGGTGCAGCCAGCATCACATCGACCGGCCCCGGCAGCGGCTGCGCGACCTGTCGCGCGCGTTGGGACGCCCTGCCGCGCTGACCGAAGGCGCGCGTCAACGGCTGGATCTGTGGGCCGGGCGGCTGGATCCGGCGCTGCACGGTCTGGTCCGCGCCCGCAGGCATCAGCTTGCGGTCCGGCCCATGCCGGTGGCCTTGCTGCGCCGCTTCACCGACGGCAAGGGCCACGCGCTGCATCGGCTGGAACATCGGCTGGACGCCGCGGCGATCCGGCGGCTGGAGCGGCGGCGCGACCGGATGACGGCCATGGCGGAACGGCTGGATGCCTCGCTGGCGCGGGTGGTGGCCACGACGCGGCGGGCGATCACGGTGCAGGATCAGAAGCTGGCCGATCTGTCCCGCAGGTTGGGCCTGGCGGCGCAGCGGGCGATCCGCACGCGCAGCGAGGCGCTGCAACGGGCGGATCGGATGCGGCAGTCGCTGGGCTATACCGAAACGCTGAAGCGCGGCTTCGTCGTCGTGCGCGGGCCGGATGGGGTCATCACCTCGGCCCAGGGCGCGCGGCAGGTTCCACAGGTCGAGCTGGAATTCGCGGATGGCCGGGTCACGGCGCGGCCCGAAGGCGCATCGCCGAAAGCCAGCCGCAAGGCCAAGCCGTCCGAACAGAAATCCCTGTTCTGATTCACCTTTGTATAAATACCCTCGGGGGATCGCCGGCTGGTTCGCCCCTGGTTCGGGAACCCGCGGGCGACCGGGGCGAAGCGCCCCTGCTGCTAGCCCTCTTGCGGGCGCAGCATCAGCCAGATCAGCGCGCCTCCGGCCAACACCAGGAAGGGCAGCATCGCCAGGTTGACTGCGTTCCAGCCCGCCACGACCGATCCGCCGCTGCAATTCATCAGACCGCCCGATGACAGCGAGGCCAGGAAGACGCCCCCGAACACCACCGCGTCGTTCAGGCCCTGCACCCGGCCCCGTTCCTCGGGCGTGTGGGCGCGGTTCAGCATGGCGGTTGCGCCGATATAGCCGAAGTTCCAGCCCATCCCCAGCAGGATCAGCGCGGCATAGAAATGCGACAGCTCGACCCCCGACAGCGCGGCGGCCCCGGCAAGCGCCAGAAGGAACAGGCCGACGGCGACGATCCGCTCGGCCCCGAACCGGGCGATCAGGTGGCCGGTGAAGAAGCTGGGGGCGAACATCGCCAGCACATGCGCGCTGACGATGTTGGCGGCATCGGTCGGCGCGAAGCCGCAGCCCACCACCGCCAGCGGCGTCGAGGTCATCACCAGGTTCATCAGCGCATAGGCGACCATCCCGCAAATCATCGCCACGGCGATCTGCGGCTGGCGCAGCAATTCGCCCGCGCTGCGGCCCGTCGGCTGCTGGCTGACCGCCGCTTGGGGCCGGGGCGTGTCCAGGAAGGCGAACAGGAACGGTCCCAGGGCATTCAGCGCGATCACCGCCAGATAGGTGGCCAGGAACGGCTCTGCCGTCAGGCCATCGGTCGCGCGCACCACCGCCGGGCCGATGACCGCCGCCGCCAGCCCCCCCGCCATCACCCAACTGATCGCGCGGGGGGCATAGTCCTCGGATGCGAGGTCGGTCGCGGCGAAACGGTAAAATCCCTGTGCCGACATATAGATGCCGGTCAGCAGCGAGCCGGCCATGAACAGCCAGAAGGATCCGGCGGACAGGCCCCAGGCGGCCAGCGCCGCGCCCGCTCCGCCCGCCAGCACCGCCAGCAGGAACCCGGCCTGCCTGCCGCGCGTCTGCATGAAGCGGGCCAGAGGCCGCGCGGTCAGCGCCGATCCCAGAACGATCATCGACAGGGGCAGCGTGGCGATGCAGGGATTGGGGGCCAGGATCTGACCGGCCAGCCCGCCGACGATGAAGATCACCGACATCTGCGCGCCCAGGATCGCCTGGGCCGCCACCAGCACGATCACGTTGCGGCGCGCGCGCCGGTCGTCGGGGACCAAGATCAGCCCCGGCTCAGCCGGGACGCGGCATGGGCGCGTTCCTGGATCGCGCCCCAGTTCTCGGCGCTGACATCGGCGTCGGTGGCGATCCAGCTTCCGCCGACGCAGACCACATTGGGCAGCGACAGATAATCGCCCGCATTGGCCGTGGTGATGCCGCCGGTCGGGCAGAAACTGATCCGGGGCAGGGGACCGGCCAGCGATTTCAGCGCGGGCGCGCCGCCGATCGCCTCGGCCGGGAAGAATTTCAGCATGTCATAGCCCGCGTCGGCCGCGCGCATCACCTCGGATGCGGTGGCGGCGCCGGGCAGAAGCGGCAGTTCCAGTTCCTCGCAGGCCGCGATCAGCAGGTCGGTCAGCCCGGGGGAGACCGCGAAGGTCGCCCCCGCATCCTTCGCCCGCTTCGCGTCGTCCGGCGTCAGCACCGTGCCCGCGCCCACATGGCCGCCCGAGACCGAGGACATTGCCCGGATCGCGTCAAGCGCCGCGTCCGACCGCAAGGTGATCTCCAGCACCGGCAGGCCGCCCGAGACAAGCGCCTGCGCCAGCCCTTCCGCACGTTCCGCATTCTTGATGACGATCACCGGAATGACCGGGGCCAGGCGGCACAGGGCGCGCGTCTTTTGCGACTGGATTTCAGGGTTCATGGCGCCACCTTCCGTTCCGCGATCTGCGGGCAAACTGCCCGCTGGCGGACCCCGATGCAAGCGGTTTGCCGTCCTGGAAGGCAAATCCTGGTATCGCTAACCTAGATCGCTGACAGCACCGCCACGTAATGCAGCGCAGCCGCCGTCACCACGAAACCGTGCCAGATGGCGTTCTGGAACCGCAGCCTTTCCCAAACGTGGAAGATCACGCCTACCGTATAGACGATGCCCCCGATCACGATCAGCAACATCGACAGGGGCGGCAGATTGTCGGCGATGGGGCGGATGGCGACAAGCCCGCTCCACCCCATCAGGATATACAGCAGGATCGCCAGCCGGTCGTAGCGCCCCGGCAGCAGGCATTTGAGCGCGACGCCAAGTGCCGCCATCGTCCAGACGCAGACCAGCAGCGCGAAGACCGCCGGGTCGGCCGAGGCCTTGTGCAGGAACGGCGTGTAGGTTGCGGCGATCAGGATGAAGATCGCCGAATGATCGGCCCGCCGCAGATACCATTTCAGGGTCGAATGCGGCAGCATGTTATAGAGGAACGACACCGCAAGGGCCAGGATCAGCCCGCCGCCATAGATCGTGACGGCCACAAGATCGGCCCGGTTGGCCGATTCCGCAGCCTGAATCACCAGGACGGCGACGCCCACCACCGCCAGCACGACGCCGATGGCGTGGACGATGCCGTCGGCCAGCATCTCGTGGAAATCGTAGGGCCGCCCGAAGCGGACCGGGCTATCGATCATCGCAAACCTCCTGATGGTTTCATCTTGCCCGACTCGGGCCGGGCGGGCAATTGACAGGTTGTTCAGGTTTTACGTGATCGGCCTGGGGAAAGCCCTTGCAAATCGGGGGCGCAGCGTCTATTTGCCCCCACACTTCACAGGCAGGGGCGGGCCCTCGCGGGAGACATCCGCGAAAGGTCCACCGGTTGGGGCGTCCGCCCTGAATCCCCTGCCAAGGCGCAAACCGGAAAGGACATGGAATGGCGCTTCCCGAATTCAATCTGCGTCAGCTCTTGGAAGCTGGCGTCCACTATGGCCACCAGACGCAGCGCTGGAACCCGCGCATGGCGGAATACATCTATGGCGACCGCAACGGCATCCACATCCTGGATCTGACCCAGACCCTGCCGATGCTGGACGCGGCGCTGCAGGTCGTGCGCGACACCGTTGCCAAGGGCGGCCGGGTGCTGTTCGTCGGCACCAAGCGCCAGGCGCAAAAGCCCATCGCGGATGCGGCCGAACGCTCGGCCCAGTTCTACATGAACCACCGCTGGCTGGGCGGCACGCTGACCAACTGGAAGACCGTGTCCCAGTCGATCAACCGCCTGAAAGCCATCGACGAGACGATGGCGGGCGGCGCCGAAGGCCTGACCAAGAAAGAGCGTCTGCAACTGGAACGCGAGCAGGCCAAGCTGCAAGCCTCGCTGGGCGGCATCCGCCACATGGGCGGGCTGCCGGATCTGCTGTTCGTCATCGACGTGAACAAGGAAGACCTGGCGATCCTGGAAGCCAAGAAGCTGGGCATTCCGGTCGTGGCCGTGGTCGATACCAACTGCTCGCCCGAAGGCGTGGACTATATCATCCCCGGCAACGACGACGCCGCCCGTGCCATCGCGCTGTATTGCGACCTGGCCAGCCGCGCCGCGCTTGACGGCATGTCGGCCCAGATGGGCGCCGCAGGCGTCGATGTCGGTGCGCTGTCGGATGCCCCCGAGGAACTGCTGGACGAACCCGCGGCCGAGGAACAGGCGACCGCCGACGCCTGACCGGCGCCCCCGATAGTTACGGAATTGTCGTCAGGCGGGGATATTTCCCGCCTGACGCGTTGATCAAAGGAGACGGATCATGGCTATCACCGCCGCGATGGTGAAAGAGCTGCGCGAAACGACCGGCGCAGGGATGATGGACGCCAAGAAGGCGCTGACCGAAACGAACGGCGACATGGAAGCCGCCGTCGACTGGCTGCGCACCAAGGGTCTGGCCAAGGCCGCCAAGAAGGCCGACCGCATTGCCGCCGAAGGCCTGGTCGGTGTGCAGGTCACCGATGGCCGGGGTGTCGCCGTCGAACTGAACTCGGAAACCGATTTCGTCGCCAAGAACGCCGATTTCCAGCAGCTTGTCCGCGAGATCACCAATGTCGCGCTGACCACCGCCGATGATGTCGAGGTGCTGCGCGCCACGCATCTGAACGGCAAGCCGGTCTCCGAGGTCGTGACCGACGCCATCGCCCGGATCGGCGAAAACCTGACGCTGCGCCGGATGCACGTCCTGGAAGGCGATACCGTGGTCTCCTATGTCCACAACGCCGCGACCGAGGGCATGGGCAAGATCGGCGTGCTGGTCGCGCTGAAAGGCCCGGCCGACAAGGCGCAGGCCATCGGCAAGCAGTTCGCGATGCACATTGCGGCCACCAACCCGGTGTCGCTGTCCGAAGCCACGCTGGATCCGGCGCTGCTGGCGCGCGAGCTGGAAGTGCAGACCGCCAAAGCCTTGGAGGAAAACGCCTCGTCCGCCAAGCCGAAGCCCGAGGCCGTGATCCAGAACAACATCATCCCCGGCCGGATGAAGAAGTTCGTGGCTGAAAACACCCTGTTGGGCCAGCCCTTCGTCATCAATCCCGACGTGACGGTCGAACAGGCCGCCAAGGAAGCCGGGGTCGAGATCACCGGCTTTGCCCGCGTCGCCGTGGGCGAAGGGATCGAGAAGAAGGAAGAGGATTTCGCAGCCGAGGTCGCCAAGTCCCTCAGCAGCGCCTCGTCCTGATCCGACTTTTCATGACTGCCGAACGCCGGTCCCCAGGGCCGGCGTTTTGTGTGTCATAAGGTCGGGTGGACCTTGGCCCCCTGTCATGCGATGGGTGGGGCCGAAGCCAATCTTGCGTGACCATGCCATTCATCATCGCCATCGACGGACCCGCCGCAGCCGGCAAGGGCACCATCGCCCGCGCCCTGGCTGCCCATTTCGGCTTTCATCACCTGGATACGGGGCTGCTGTATCGCGCGACCGGCGCCAAGGGCGGCGACCCCGTCGCGGCGGCGCGATCCTTGCAGCCGGGCGACCTGGACAGACCCGACCTGCGCAGCGCCGAAGCCGGGCAAGCCGCCAGCCGCATCGCCGCTCTCCCCGAGGTGCGCGCGGCCCTGGTCGATTTCCAGCACCGCTTTGCGGCGCAGGAACCGGGCGCGGTGCTGGACGGGCGTGACATCGGCACGGTGATCTGCCCCGATGCGGCGGTCAAGCTGTTCGTCACCGCCTCGGATCAGGTCCGCGCCCAGCGTCGGGCCGCCGAACTGGGGGCTGATGCCGACGAGATGCTGATCCAGTTGCAGGAACGGGACCGCCGCGACCGGGACCGGGCGGCGGCGCCGCTGAAGCCCGCCCCGGATGCGGTGCTGCTGGATACCAGTCACCTGACCATCGCCGAGGCCATCGCCCGCGCCATCGCCCAGGTGGAAAAGGCGCGAACGGCCGTCAGCCGCAACTGATCCGGGTGATCCATCCCTTGGCGTCCAGATACATGTTCAGGCGGCCGGGCTGATAATCCCGCGTCACGATCTGACCCGGACCGATTTCCCGATACCGCAATTGCGGCGGCAGGATGACTTCGCCGATATTCCTGCCGACAAGCGCCTGATGCCGTCCCGGATCGCAGCGCGTGCCCGATACCGTGGGCGCATAGGTGGTGTCGCAGGCCGACAGTGCGGCAAGGGACAGGGCTGGCAGGATCATACGCAGGAACAGGGGCATTCGGATCACCTTCGTGTTTTGACCAGAACGACCCGCGGGGCCAAGGCGTTCCGTCCTCTAACAGGCCCGGAGAAGAAGAATGAAACAGCCCCTTATGGTGCTTGCCCTGTCCCTGGCGCCCATCACGGCGTCGGCCTCCAGCGAGGATGCGTGGGAGGAGTTTCGCCTCTTGGTCGAAACAGCCTGCCTGGCTTTGGTAGATGCGCCCGAGTCCGCGACGGTGATGATCGACGTCAATCCATTCGGGTCGCAAAGCTATGGTGCGGCGCTTGTGACCGTGACCCAGGACACCGGCGCGGACCGGATGATCTGCATCTTCGACAAGCAGACCAAGACGGCAGAGATCACGGCGCCCTTCGTGGACGCCGCGCCTGCGCAATAGCGGCCTCAGTTCGCCTGCGCGAACGTGCCGCAGCCGATGCGGCCCCCCGCGTGCCCCGAGGGTTGGCCGACATAATCGTCGGGATGTTCGTGGATGATGATGGCCGACCCGTCGTCGTCGGCGATCAGGTCGGGCGTCAACCCTGCCACGAAATATTCCACGGTCAGCGCGCCGCTGTCGGGCACATGGATGTTCGGCAGGTCGCCCGGATGGGGACCGTTGGCGGCCATCACGCCATGGTCCTTGTCACCGGCAAGATGACCCCCCGCCGATTCGAAATCGGGGGGCGAGCATTCGCCCGTTTCATGGATATGCGCGCCATGGATGCCCGCCGGAACGCCTTGCAGTTCCAGCGTGACCAGCATCATGCCGGACGGGGTGGCGACGGCGGTCGCGGTGCCCAGGCTTTCCCCTTCGGCGATCTTGATCTCGGCGATCATGGGGGCTTCGCCCTCGGCCGGGGCGGCGGCGTCCTGCGCGGCGGCGGGCAGGGCCAGCAACAGGCCCAGGGCGGCGGCGGTTCGAAACGGCATCGGATCCTCCTGTGATATGCGGTCGCGGGTCAACGCAGGGGGAAAGGAAGCCGTTCCGGGACTTGATCAGTGCGCCGCGATTGGCGATAAGTCGCGCGAGATCCGACCGAAAGGCAGCCCGAATGCGCGTCCGCATCTATCAACCCGCCCGCAATGCGATGCAGTCCGGCAATGCGCGGTCACGGAAATGGATGATGGAATTCCCCCCGCAGGGCCGCGACATCGACCCGCTGATGGGCTGGATCAGCAGCGACGACACGCAAAGCCAGGTCCGTCTGCGCTTCGATACGCTGAAGCAGGCCGAGGACTATGCCCGCGAACACGGTCTCGACTACGTTGTCCAACCCCCGCACAGCCGCGCCGCCAATGTCCGCCCGCGCGGCTATGGCGAGAACTTCGCCACCGACCGGCGCGCGCCCTGGACGCATTGAGGCTGTGTTGTTCGGAGCATAGTTGCTGCCGGCTAGGGATATATTTGTTCAGTTCGGGGCAAAGACTTCGTAACCCACTGATTCTTCGCTGACCGCCTCCGGGCGGTCATCTCTTTTCCAGGCCCTGACTGTTGCGCATCTCGTCACCCATTCCGGTGGCTTTCACGCTGACGAACTTCTCTCCTCCGTTATCCTGACGCGGCTTTTCCCGAAGGCGCGGATCATGCGGACGCGTGATGTGGCTTGGACCACACCGGCGTCGGACCGGGTGATCTATGACGTCGGCAGCGATCACGATCCGGAGCGGCTGATCTTCGATCACCACCAAAAGAGCCCACCCCTGCGCGACGGCGGCCAGCCCTACAGCTCGTTCGGCCTGATCTGGCGGCACTTCGGCAGAGACTATCTGCGGACGTTCGGTGTTCCTGATCGGGATCTGGACATGATCCATGCAGCGTTCGACGCCGATTTCGTCCTGCCCATCGACTTGGTAGACAATGGTTCCCTGTCGCCAAGCGGGCTGCTCGCGGACCTGTCCCTGCCGCTCCTGCTGGAAAGCCTCAAACCCGTCTTCGACGATCGCAGCCAGGGTGCCGATGATCGGGCCTTCGACCACGCGTTGACCATCGCCCGTGCCTTCATCGAGGCGGGTTGCACGAAAGGCGGCCAAGCTGCGGGCCGAGGCTGTCGTCATGGAGGCCATCGCCGCCGCCGGAGAAAGCCGGATCCTCGAACTCCCGATAGGCATGCCCTTCGGCTCTGCCATCGAGAAGGCGGGCGCCAATCACCTGCTGTTCGTGGTTCACCCCCGAGAAACAGACTGGGCCCTGACCGGCATCCGCCGCGAAGCTGAGGGTTTGCCCTTCGGGCCGATCTTCCCGTAGCCTGGGCGGGGCTGACGGACGCGGCCTTCGAAGCTGCATCTGGTGTGCCTGGCTCACGCTTCTGCCACAACGCCCGCTTCATGGCTGTGCTGCAGATGTTCGAGCACTTCGGGAACAGCGCACCGGGTAATCCCGAAATCCAATATCGCCTATTCTGCCACTTTCCCGACAAAACCGGGACGATGCGTCTAACGCTTGACGATATGACGACGATCGAAAGCACAACCTCAGATCCGCTTAAATCGATCATCGCCCGCATTCCTGCCGCAACAGATCGCGCGGCCTTCCTAGCGCGCTTCACTATCGAGTTCGGACCCTGCCTAGATGATCTCGAACAGCAGGTTCTGGCTGCACTGGTGGGCAAGGGTTTCGCGGCCGATGATATCGCAGCCTTGGTCTATCCCAATGCGGTGCAGCGCATCGTGAATCTCGCCACACGACCACTACCGGAAGACCGCACCGTCGACGCTACTGCGTTCGTGCAGACGCTTAGGCTCCAGACTCATTAACTTTAGAGCCAGAAGATGACGGTTGCAGCGAGAGCTATGGCCGAGAAGAAGACGATGGGGCACCTGTCGTATCGGGTTGCAACTCG
>NZ_JBQEOI010000042.1:0-23507 GCF_052045125.1 Paracoccus sp. 22332 | reverse complement strand
AGGCAAGCTGATGACGATTGAAGCGATTGAAAAGCATCCTGTTCCGGCGGGTTTCGGGGATGCGCATGTGGGGGCTGGGGATTATGCGCGGCTTTACGCCGAATCGATCGCGGACCCCGAATCGTTCTGGCGGCGCGAGGGGCTGCGGCTGGACTGGATCCAGCCCTACGGCACCGTCAAGAACACCGACTTCACGCTGGGCCGGGTCTCGATCAGGTGGTTCGAGGACGGGGTGCTGAACGCCTCGGTCAACTGCATCGACCGCCACCTGCCCGCCCGCGCGAACCAGACCGCGATCATCTTCGAGCCCGACGATCCCGCCACCCCCGCCCAGCACATCACCTATGCCCAGTTGTCGGAAAAGGTGAACCGCTTCGCCAACGTGCTGCTGTCCCAGGGCATCATGCGCGGCGACCGGGTGGTGATCTATCTGCCGATGATCCCGGAAGCCGCCTATGCGATGCTGGCCTGCGCGCGGATCGGGGCGATCCATTCGATCGTCTTCGCGGGCTTTTCCCCGGATGCGCTGGCCAACCGCATCAACGACTGCGGCGCCAAGCTGGTCATCACCGCCGACACCGCGCCGCGCGGCGGGCGGCGCACCAACCTGAAGTCGAACACCGACGCGGCGCTGCTGCACTGCTCGGACCGGGTGCGCTGCCTGGTCGTCAAGCATACCGGCGACCAGACCACCTGGATCCAGGGCCGCGACGTGGACGTGAAGGCGCTGATGGAGGCGGCCAGCCCGGACTGCCCGCCCCGGCCGATGGGGGCCGAGGATCCGCTGTTCATCCTGTACACCTCGGGGTCGACCGGCAAGCCCAAGGGGGTGGTGCACACGACCGGCGGCTATCTGGTCTATGCGGCGATGACGCATCAATACGTCTTCGACTACAAGGACGGCGACGTGTTCTGGTGCACGGCCGACGTGGGCTGGGTGACGGGCCACAGCTATATCGTCTATGGCCCGCTGGCCAACGGCGCCACCACGGTGATGTTCGAGGGGGTGCCCACCTATCCCGACGCCGGCCGCTTCTGGGAGGTCTGCGCCAAGCACCGGGTGACGCAGTTCTATACCGCGCCGACCGCGATCCGGTCGCTGATGGCCAAGGGCACCGATCCGATCCAGGGCCACGACCTGTCGTCCCTGCGCATCCTGGGCACCGTGGGCGAACCGATCAACCCCGAGGCCTGGCACTGGTACAACGACAACATCGGCAAGGGCCGCTGCCCGATCGTCGACACCTGGTGGCAGACCGAGACCGGCGGGCATCTGATCACGCCGCTGCCCGGCGCCATCCCGACCAAGCCCGGCTCCGCCACGCTGCCCTTCTTCGGCATCAGGCCCGCGGTGCTGGACGCCCAGACCGGCGCCGTGCAAGAGGGCAACCCGGCCGAGGGGGTCTTGTGCATCGCCGACAGCTGGCCCGGCCAGATGCGCACGCTGTGGGGCGACCACCAGCGGTTCGAAGAGGCCTATTTCCAGCAATATCCGGGTTACTACTTCACCGGCGACGGCTGCCGGCGCGACGAGGATGGCTATTACTGGATCACCGGCCGGGTGGACGACGTGATCAACGTGTCGGGCCACCGGATGGGCACGGCCGAGGTCGAATCGGCCCTGGTCGCCCACGAGAAGGTCGCCGAGGCCGCCGTGGTGGGCTATCCGCATCCGCTGAAGGGGCAGGGCATCTATGCCTATGTGACGCTGATGAACGGGGTCGAGCCCTCGGACGCGCTGC
Organism: Paracoccus sp. 22332; assembly: GCF_052045125.1. NCBI lineage: Bacteria > Pseudomonadati > Pseudomonadota > Alphaproteobacteria > Rhodobacterales > Paracoccaceae > Paracoccus > Paracoccus sp. 22332. The sequence continues at coordinate 21,765 of NZ_JBQEOI010000042.1, read as the reverse complement.
GGGCCGAGCTGGAGAAATGGGTCCGCACCGAGATCGGCCCGATCGCCAAGCCGGACCTGATCCAATGGGCGCCTGGGATGCCCAAGACCCGCTCGGGCAAGATCATGCGCCGGATCCTGCGCAAGATCGCCGAAAACGACTACGCCACCCTCGGCGACATCTCCACCCTCGCCGAACCAGAGGTCGTCGACGACCTCATCAAAAACAGAATGAACAAAGGGTAGGGCAGCCAGCCCGTCCCATTCCGAAAGAACCATCCCTGCGGGCGCAACCTTGCCCGCAGGCCGGGTCCGGCTTGCCTGCGATGGGCCGGCCGCGACCGTCCTACGCGCGCAGACCTCGTCCACCGATGCCCTGAGCCGGCGGACGGACCGACATGATTGGCAGAGGAGGTGCCAGCCCATGGAACAGAATTTGGCGGAGCGGATCGCCGCAAGTCCAAACTATCAGAAACTGAAGACGACCCGGTCGCGGTTCGGGTGGACGCTGACCATCGCCATGCTGGTGGTCTATTACGGCTATATCCTGCTGATCGCCTTCAACAAGGATCTGCTGTCGGCCCGCATCGGCAGCGGCGTGATGACCTGGGGGATCCCGATCGGCTTTGGCGTGATCATCTTCACCATCGTCGTGACCGCCATCTATGTTCGCCGCGCGAACAGCGAGTTCGACGCGCTGAACGACCAGATCAAACAGGGGCGCTGAGATGATCCGCAAACTTTCGGGCGCAGGCGCCCTTGCGCTGCTGATGCTGCCGGGTGCGTCCCTGGCCGCCGACGTGATCCAGGGGGGCGCCAAGCAGGCGACGAACTGGACCGCCATCGCCATGTTCGCCGTCTTCGTGGCGGGCACGCTTTACATCACCAAATGGGCGGCCTCGAAGACCAAGTCGGCCGCCGATTTCTATACCGCCGGCGGCGGCATCACCGGCTTCCAGAACGGGCTGGCCATCGCCGGGGACTATATGTCGGCGGCGTCCTTCCTGGGGATTTCGGCTGCGGTCATGGTCTCGGGCTATGACGGGCTGATCTATTCCATCGGCTTCCTGGTCGGCTGGCCGATCCTGACCTTCCTGATGGCCGAGCGGCTGCGGAACCTGGGCAAGTTCACCTTCGCCGACGTGGCGGCCTTCCGGTTCGCGCAGACGCCGGTGCGGGTCTTTGCCGCGTCGGGCACGCTGGTGGTGGTGGCCTTTTACCTGATCGCGCAGATGGTCGGCGCGGGGTCGCTGATCCAGCTGCTGTTCGGCCTGGACTACTGGATCGCGGTGGTCATCGTCGGCGTCCTGATGATGGTCTATGTGCTGTTCGGCGGCATGACCGCGACGACCTGGGTGCAGATCATCAAGGCTTGCCTGCTGCTGGCGGGCGCGTCCTTCATGTCCTTCATGGTGCTGTGGAAATACGGCTTCTCGCCCGAGGCGATGTTTGCCGACGCGGTGCGCGTCAAGACCGACCTGGCCGCCGCCGCCCCCGACGCCACGCCCGAATCCGCCGCCGCCGCAGGGCAGGCGATCATGGGGCCGGGTACCTTCATCAAGGATCCGATCTCGGCCATCAGCTTCGGCATGGCGCTGATGTTCGGCACGGCGGGCCTGCCGCATATCCTGATGCGCTTCTTCACCGTCCCCAGTGCCAAGGAAGCGCGCAAGTCGGTGATGTGGGCGACCGGCTGGATCGGCTATTTCTATCTGCTGACCTTCGTGATCGGCTTCGGCGCGATCACCCTGGTGCTGACCAACCCGGACTTCCTGGATGCCGAGGGCAAGCTGGTCGGCGGCAACAACATGGCGGCGGTCCATCTGGCCCATGCGGTCGGCGGCAACATCTTCCTGGGCTTCATCTCGGCCGTGGCCTTCGCGACCATCCTGGCGGTGGTGGCCGGGCTGACGCTGTCGGGCGCCTCGGCGGTCAGCCACGACCTGTATTCCACGGTCTTCAAGAAGGGCGCCGCCGACAGCGCATCCGAACTGCGGGTGTCGCGCATCACCACGCTGTGCCTGGGCGCGCTGGCGGTGATCCTGGGGATCGCCTTCCAGAACCAGAACATCGCCTTCATGGTGTCGCTGGCCTTCGCGGTCGCGGCCTCGGCCAACTTCCCGGTGCTGTTCATGTCGGTTCTGTGGAAGGACTGCACCACCTGGGGCGCGGTGATCGGCGGCTTCGTCGGTCTGGCGCTGTCGGTCGGGCTGACCGTGGTCTCTCCCTCGGTCTGGGAGGCGACGATGGGCAATCCGGTCGGATCGGCACCGTTCCCCTATACCTCGCCGGCGCTGTTTTCCATGACGGCGGCGTTCCTGACGATCTGGATCGTGTCGAAGCTGGACAACGGGCGGCGCGCGCGGATCGACCGGGCGGGCTTCCTGGCCCAGCAGGTGCGGTCGGAAACCGGCATCGGCGCGGCCGAAGCCTCGGCCCACTGAAACCGTGCCGCGCCCCTTGCCGGGGGCGCGGCCTTCCCGCGCGAGATGCGAATGACCCGGACCCAGGACTTCATCGCCACGATCCATCCCTATGACAGCCTGCCGCAGGACGAACGGGCGCGGGTCGCCCGTTCCTTCGGCCGCAGGCACTGGCCCGCGGGCAGCGTGATCTATCGCCAGGGCGAGGCGCTGCCGGGCATCTATCTGATCGAAAGCGGCGCGGTGCGCATCCTGGACGCCAGCGGCGACTGCGTGTCGGAACTCGGCCCCCGCAATTCCTTTGGCGAACGGGGCCTGCTGCGCGACGGCCTGGCCGTCACCACTGCCACGGTGACCACGGACGCGACCGTCCTGATGCTGCCCCGCGACGAACTGATGCGGCTGATCGACAGCCAGCCTGCGGTCGCGCGCTTCTTCGACCGGGGCGGGGCGCGGCCCAGCGACCTGGCGGTGCTGAAGGTGGGCGACCTGATCGGCGCCAAGCCGCCGCTCAGCTGCCCGCCCGACACCCCGGCCGTCGAGGCCGCCCGCGCCATGCGCGACGCGGGCGCGGGCAGCATCGGCGTGGTCGAGGGCGGGCGGCTGGTCGGGATTGCCACGATCCGCGACATGTCGAACCGCGTCCTGGTCGAGGGGCGCGACCCGCAGACCCCCATCGCCCAGGTGATGACGCCGGGTCCGATCACGCTGTCGCCGGCGGAGCTGGGCTATGACGTGCTGAACATCATGCTGGAACGCCGCATCAGCCACCTGCCGGTGGTGGAACAGGGCCGCTTCGTCGGCATGGTCAGCCAGACCGACCTGACGCGGGTGCAGGCGCTGTCGGCATCCGCCGTGATCCGCGACATCGCCCAGGCCGCCGATGTGGCGGGCATGGCGGCGGCGACCGCGCGCATCCCCGGCCTGCTGGTGCAGATGGTCGGCGCCAATTACCGGCACGAGGCGATCACGCGGGCCATCACCGACATCGCCGACGCGGTGACGCGCCGCCTGCTGGCCCTGGCCGAGGCGGACCTGGGCCCCGCCCCCGGCCCTTGGCTCTGGGCGGCCTGTGGCAGCCAGGGCCGGCAGGAACAGACCGGCGTGTCGGACCAGGACAACTGCCTGATCCTGGGCGACGATTGCGACCCGGACCATCCGTGGTTCGCCGATCTTGCGCACATCGTCAGCGACGGGCTGAACGCCTGCGGCTATGTCCATTGCCCCGGCGACATGATGGCGACCAATCCGCGCTGGCGCCAGCCGCGCGCGGTCTGGCGGGGCTATTTCCGCGACTGGATCGACCACCCCAACCCCGAGGCGCAGATGCTGGCCTCGGTCATGTTCGACCTGCGCGCCATCGGCGGGGATGCGGCGCTGCTGGCGGGCTTGCAGCACAACACCCTTGCGCTGGCGGCCGAGAAGCCGATCTTTCTGTACAACATGATCGAGAATTCGTTGAAGCACCGCCCGCCCTTGGGTCTGATCGGCACCATCGCCACGCCGCGGTCGGGGCAGTACCGCAACCGCATCGACATGAAGCACAACGGCGTCGTGCCGGTGATCGACTTGGCGCGGGTCTATGCGTTGCAGGGGCGGCTGACCCCCGTCAACACCCGCGCCCGCCTGGTCGAGGCGCAGGCGGCGGGCATCATCGGCGGGCGTGGCGCGGCCGACCTGATCGCGGCCTATGACCTGATCCAGACCGCGCGGCTGGAAAATCAGGCCGCGCAGATACGGGCGGGCGAAAGGCCGGGCAACCACCTGGCGCCGAATGATTTGCCGAACCTGGAACGCAGCCATCTGCGCGACGCCTTCGTGGTGGTGCGGGGCGCGCAATCGGCGCTTGGCCATGGCAAGGGCTTGATGGGATGAAGGTCACGACCGGGCAGCCGGTCCGCCGTCCAAAGGAGGGGACGCCGATGGCAGACATTCTTGTGGTCGAGGACGAGGACAATATCGCCATCGCGCTGGATTTCCTGCTGTCGCGGGAAGGCCACAGCCACCGGCGCATGGCCACCGGATCGGGCGCGGTCGATGAAATCCGCGCCAGCCATCCCGATCTGGTGCTGCTGGACGTGATGCTGCCCGATGTCTCGGGCTATCAGATCGTGCAGGACGTGCGCGCCGATCCGGCGCTGAAGGATGTGCGGGTGCTGATGATGACCGCGCGCGGATCGGCGGTGGAGCGGCGCAAGGGGTTGGCGCTTGGCGCCGACGGCTTCATCGCCAAGCCGTTCGAGCTGTCGGAACTGCGCGCCGAACTGGCGCGGCTGCTGGCCGGGCCATGCTGACCGGGCTGCCGCTGCGGGTCCGCGTCCTGCTGATCTTTGCGGGCCTCGCGGCGGGCGTGGTGGCGCTGCTGGCCCTGGGCCTGTGGCTTGCCGCCCGCGCCGCGCAGTCCGGCGACGCGGCAGGCGGGCTGCTGCAAGGCGCGCTGATCGCGGGCGGCGGGGCGGCGGCGATCATCGCCGGGGTCTGGTTCCTGTTCGACCGCAACGTCGCCCGGCCCATCGAACTGCTGGCGGGGGGCCTGCGCACCGGCCAGACGCCCGAGATCCCCGAGGCGCGCTATCTGGCCGACCTCGGCCCCGCCGCCCGCGACGCGGCCGAGGCCCGCGCCCGCACCGCCGAGGCTCTGTCGGACGCCATCGCCGAACATGCCGCCGACCTGCAACGCGAAAAGCAGACGCTGGAATCCATCCTCGCCGATATCGGCGCGGGCGCGGTGATGACCGATGCGGGCGGCCGCGTGGTCTTCTACAATGCCGCAGCCGCGCGGCTGTTGCCGGGTATCGCGCTGGACCGGCCGCTTGCGCGCCATCTTGCGGGGGACGCCCTGGAATCCGCGGCGGCGCGGCTGGCGGCGGGGGCGGCCTCGACCGACCTGACCTGCCTGACATCGGCCGGGCAGCGGCTGTGGGGCCGGATGCGCGCGGTCGAGGGCGGCACGCTTCTGATGCTGCGCGACCGCCCCGCCGAACGCCCCGCCCCGCGCGAGGCGCTGGAGCGCCTGCGCCGCCATGCCGCCACGTTGGTGCCGATGCTGGAAGCGCTGGACGGGCCGATCCCGCCCGCGCTTGCCCAGGCGATCCGGTCCGAAGGGCAGGGGCTTGCCGCCTCGGTGCGCGAACTGACCGACCGGATGACCGGCGACGCGCCGCAGGGCCGGGCGGGCCTGAACGAGCTTGCCGCAGGGCTGGACCTGTCGCCCGGCCAGCCGCCGCTGGCGCTGCTGGCCGATGCGGCGGCGCTGAACGGGCTCTTGCGCCATCTGGACCGGCACCTGCGCGCCCAGTGCATCGCGCCCCATGTGCGTGCCGAAGCCGAGGGGGCCGAGGCGCGCCTGTCGCTGGTCTGGACCGGCCCGCCGGTGCCGATCGGCCGTCTGGAAGCCTGGCTGTCGGAACCGCCCGACCCGATGCAGCCCGAACTGACCGGGCACGAGATCCTGGCCGCCCATGTCACCGGCCTCTGGCCTGAGGCGGACGGGGACGAGGCCCGGCTGGTGCTGCCCTTGCCCCTTGCGCCCATGCGCGGCGACGAGGCCGGGCTGACCTATGACTTCGCCCTGTCGGGACGCAGCGCCGGATCCACCCGGCTGTCGGACCTGACCTGCGTGGTCTTCGACACCGAGACGACGGGCCTTGATCCCGCGACCGACCGGATCGTGCAGATCGCCGGGCTGCGCATCGCGCGCGGCCGCCTGACCGGCGAGCGGTTCGAGACGCTGGTCAATCCCGGCCGCCCGATCCCGGCGGCATCCACCGCGATCCACGGCATCACCGATGCGATGGTGGCAGGCGCCCCCGACATGACCGGCGCGCTGACGGCCTTCCACCACTTTGCCGAGGACGCCGTGCTGGTCGCCCATAACGCGCCCTTCGACATGGGGATGCTGCGCCGCGCCGCGCTGGAAACCGGGGTCTATTTCGACAATCGCGTGCTGGACACGATCCTGTTGTCGGCGATGGTCTGGGGCCAGTCGGCGCCGCATACGCTGGACGCGCTGACCGCCCGGCTGGGCATCGCCATCCCGCCCGAGGAGCGCCACACCGCGATGGGCGACACCCGCGCCACCGCCGAGGCCTATCTGCGCCTGTCCGCCGCCCTGAAGGCCAAGGGCCTGGACCGGTTCGAGGATGTCCTGTCCGAGGCCAGCCGCCACCGCCGCCTGATCGAGGACGCCAACCCCCCGGCCGCCGCCGCATCCGTGGCGAACACCGTCAGCGCAGCTTTTCAAGCGCCGCCGTAAAGGACGCCATCCAGTCCGCCCCGATCGCATCCCGGTTGGCATCGACCACCGGCTGAAGCCGCTGGGCCAGGCGCTGCTGTTCTTCGGGCGTGACCTCGTTGATCTCCATGCCGTCGTCGGCAAGCGTGGCCAGCAGGCCCTCGGTCTGGCTGCGGGTCAGGTCGCGCTGGAAGTCGCGGGCCTCGGCGGCGGCGTCGCGGATGATCTGGCGTTCCTCGTCGTTCAGCTTGTCGAAGGACGGCTTGCCCATCAGCAGCACGACGGCGTTATAAGAATGGCCGGTCAGGCTCAGATATTTCTGGACCTCCTGGAACTTGTTTGCGTCGATGGCGGTCAGGCTGTTCTCGTGCCCGTCGATGGCGCGGGTCTCCATCGCGGTATAGACCTCGTTGATGGTCATCGGCACGGCGTTGGCGCCCAGTTGGTTGAACATGTCGATATACAGCTTCGAGGGCTGGACGCGGATCTTCAGGCCGTCGAAATCCTCCCATCTGGTGATCGGGCGGATGCTGTTGGTGGTGTGGCGGAAACCCTGTTCCATATAGGCCAGCCCGACCAGGCCCTTGGGTTCCAGCTTCTGGAACAGTTGGGCGCCGATCCCGCCATCCAGGATCGCGTCGGCCTCGGCCGTGCTGCGGAACTGATAGGGCATGTCGATGGCCGAGAATTCGGGCACCATGCCCGCCAGCGTCGTGGTCGTGCCGATGGAAAAGTCCTGCGTGCCGCCCTGCAAGGCCGATTGCATCTGCAATTCGTTGCCCAGCGTCGCGCCGGGATAGACCTTGACCTCGATCTTGCCGCCCGATTTCTCGGCCACCAGATCGGCGAATCTGACCGCCGCCCGAGAGATCGGATGGGCGTCGGGAAGCGGCGTTCCCAGGCGCAGGACATGCTGGCCCACCTCGGCCCAGGCGGTGCCGGACATCATTGCCGTGGTCGCCAGAAGCGCGCAGATTTTCGTCAGTCGGGTCATCGAATGGCTCCTCCCATTTTCGATTGGTTTTCGGTCGCTTGCGGGACAGGGCGATAGATCCTGACCGCATTGTCGTGAAACAGCGCGCGGCGGGCGTTCTCGGGCAGGCCCTGCGTCGCCTGATAGAATCCGTCGAAGATGGGGACGAAGCCGCCCACCAGGCTGTCGACGGGAAAATTGCTGGCGAACATGCACCGCTGCCAGCCGAAGATCGAAATCGCGTCCCGGATGATGGGGCCGTTGTCGGCCAGGCTCCAGGGCCGGTCCTTCAGCCCGATCCCCGAGATCTTCAGCACCACATTCGGATGCCGCGCCAGCCGCGCCATGTGCCGCCGCCATGCCTCCAGCCCTTGGGCGCTGCGGTCGGCGGGCAGGCCCGCATGGTTGAGAACGATCGTCGTCGCCGGAAAATCGGCGGCAAGGTCGGCTGCCGCGTCAAGTTCCCACCAGGGGGCTTGCAGGTCGAACATCAGGCCATGCGCGCCAAGCCGCGCAAATCCGTCGCGCCATCGCGGGTCGTCCATGCCGCCGGTCAGTCCGCGCCGCGCCTGGTCCGCCGAGGGCGCGGCGGCGGGCTTGTGGCGCAGGCTTCTGACCAGCGGAAACCGCGCCTGATCGGCGATCAGACGGGCGGCGTCCGCGCGATCCAGCCAAGCTTGCGCCACGACGGCATTGGGATAGCCATAGGCCGCGTGAAGGTCATGGGCATAGCGGGTCTCGCCCAGCGGGTCGCGCGGATCCCACTCGGTCTCGACATAGACGCTGCCCGCGACCTGGATCGGCGCGGCATCGGCCAGATAGTCGGGCGGCAGATAGCGCCTTCGGATCGGCCGGTAGTCGCCATAGCGGAAGGGGATGGGCGGCTCGTCCGACAGCCAGGGATGATAGTTGACCTGGGGATCCCAGAAATGCTGGTGGGCATCGAAGACCGGCCAGTCGCGGGGGATCTGCATTTCCGCCATCTCAGTTCCCCATGAACCAGGCCATCGGCACCAGCACCAGCGACGGGAACAGCGTCAGAAGCGCCAGAAGCAGCAGATGCGCCAGCAGGAAGGGCCAGACGCCCTTCATCACGTCGTCCATGGTGATCCGGCTGACCCCGCAGATGACGTTCAGGACCGTGCCGACCGGCGGCGTGATCAGGCCGATGGCGTTGTTCATGATGAACAGCACCCCGAAATAGACCGGGTCGATGCCCGCCTGCTTGATCAGCGGCATCAGCACCGGCGTCAGGATCAGGATCGTCGGCACCAGATCCAGGGCGGTGCCGACGATGACCACGATCACCATGATGACGGCCATCAGCAGGATCGGCCGGTCGATCAGCGGTTCGAGGATGGCGATCACGGTCTGCGGCAGGTCAGCGATGGTGATCAGCCAGGCCGCGACACCGGCGGCGGCGACCAGGAACATGACCACGGCCGTCGTCCGCCCTGCCGCCAGCAGCAGGCCGAACAACTGCGCGGGCTTCAATTCGCGATATACGACCATGCCGACGAACAGCGAATAGACCGCCGCGACCACGCCTGCCTCGGTGGGGGTGAAGATGCCCTCCTTGATGCCGACGATGATCAGCAGCGGGATCATCAGCGCCCAGATGCCGTCCTTGAACCGCCTGCCGATCACCCGCAGCGGCTGGCGCGGCGAAACCGGCACTGCGTCCTTGCGCGACACCAGCCACCAGGTCGCGACCAGGAACAGCGCCATCATCAGGCCGGGCGCGATGCCCGCCATGAACAGCTTCTTCACCGACACCCCGGCCGCGACGCCGAAGATGATGAACGGGATCGAGGGCGGGATGACCGGCGCGATGATGCCGCCCGCCGCGATCAGCCCCGCCGAGCGGTTCACGTCATAGCCCGCCTTGCGCATCATCGGGATCAGCATCGCGCCCACCGCCGCCGTATCGGCCACGGCGGATCCCGACATGCTGGCCATGACGATGGCCGCCAGGACCGCGACATAGCCCAGCCCGCCACGGAAATGCCCCACCAGCGAGGTCGCCAGGTCGACGATCCGGCGCGACAGGCCGCCCGCGTTCATGAACTCGCCCGCGACCAGGAAGAACGGAATCGCCAGAAGCTGGAAGCTGTCGGCGCCGCTGACCAGGTTCTGAGAGACGATCTGGGCGTCGAACATGCCCAGGAACAGCATCAGCGCGACGCCGCAGAGGATCAGCGCAAAGGCGATGGGCACGCCGATGGCCATGGACCCCAGCAGCGAACCCAGGAAGATCGCGACGGTCATCGGGCGGCCTCGGGCCGGATTTCGGGGGCGATATCCTCGCTTTCGACCACCTGGACCAGATCGCGGCTGCCCGCCCGTCCGGTCAGGACGCGCAGCAGATGCGCGCCGATCACGACGATCAGGCCCAGGCTGGACACGAAGGCCGCCAGATGGGTCAGCCCGATCGGCAGGCCCGACACCGGCGCCGCATTGCCCCAGTTGATCAGCACCTGCTTCCAGCTGCCGATCAGCAGCAGGCCCGAGCAGAACAGCATCAGCCCGTCGCCCAGGATCGCGCACAGGATCTGGCCGCTGCGGGGCAGGCGGCTGATCAGCGTATCGACGCCCAGATGGCCGTGGTCATACAGCGCCAGCACCGCGCCCATGAAGGTCAGCCAGACGAACAGCGTCCGCGACAGTTCCTCGGACATGCTGACGCCGGAATTGAACCCATAGCGCAGCACGACATTCAGAAACACCAGCACGATCATCGCGGTCATCGCCGCGACCATGAAGACGCGCAGCGCCAGCAGGGCCAGCTTGCCCAGTCTCTCCATTTCCCACATCCTCCTCCGATGATGGCGGAAAGGAAGCCGATGCAGTGATAGCTGTCAATTTGCTTTGCGCTATGGGATGATAACCCATGGCTATCAACATGCACGTTCCACCGCTGACATCGCTGCTTGGCAGGCTGCGGCTGCGCCAACTTTCGCTGGCTGTCGCGGTCGAGGAGCTGGGCAGCCTGCGCAAGGCCGCCGACCGGATCGGCATCAGCCAGCCCGCCGCGACCAAGATGTTGGCGGAACTGGAGGCGGCGCTTGGCCTGCCCCTGTTCGAACGCGGGCGGCGGGGGATGGTCCCGACCATCTATGGCCGGGCGCTGAACCGTCATGCCCATCTTGTCATCTCGGATGTCGGCGCCCTGCGCGACGAACTGGCGGGGCTTGCATCGGGCGCGGCCGGGCGGCTGGCCGTGGGCATGATCACGGCCGCCGCCGCCGGTCCCCTGTCGATCGCCATCGCCCAGTTGAAGCAAAGGCGCCCGCGCCTGGACATCACCATCACCGTCGAGACCAGCGACGTGCTGATCCCGATGCTGGAACAGGGGCGTCTGGACGTGGTGATCGGCAGGCCTGTCCAGACCGATCACGGCCAGGATATCGTCTTCACCCCGATCGGTCCCGAACGCCTGTCCATCGTCTGTGGCGCGCAGAACCCGCTGCGCACCCGGCCCGATCTGTCGTTGCGCGACCTGGCAGAGGCGGCCTGGATCCTTCAGCCTCGCAGCAGCCCGCTGCGGCAGGTGGTCGAGGCCTCCTTCCGCGAAGTCGGGATGGAGACGCCCGCGAACGTCGTCGAAACGGCCTCGATCCTGACGGCCGCAACCCTTCTTCAGCACAGCGGCATGATCGCCGTGGTGCCGCATTCCGTCGCGCTGCATTACGTTTCCAGCGGGATGATGGCCATCCTGCCGGTGATGCTGACGCGGCAGCTTGATCCCTATGGCGCGCTGACCCGCAAGACCCGCGCCGCCATGCCCGCGCTGAGCGAGCTGATGGCCCTGATCCCCTGCGAACCCGACCCCTAGCCAGGACCGATGTATCATGGAACGGAATCGGTCCGCGCCGTTCGATTCAGGATCGTCATTGGACCGCTTTCCGGCGCCCGCGCTAAGCTGCCCTTATGGAGACACAGCCGCCCAGCATCCACCTGTTCCGCCATGATCCGACCCGGAACATGGCGCGCTTCTATAGCCTGGAGATCGCGCCGGATCTTTTCGGGGGCGTGGTCCTGATCCGCAACTGGGGCCGTTCCGGCCATCGCGGCCAAGAGCGCCGGCACTGGTTCGCCTCGGTCGAACCCGCCGAGCGGGAGCGGGACATCTGGCAAAGGCGGAAACTGCGCCGGGGTTACGAAAACCGGGATCGCCTGGACGGCCAAGGCTGAGGGTTAGGGGTTTGCCCGCAGATCTGCCGCCCGGCCGATTCGCGCTTGCCCTGATTGCATCCTCATTCTCTCGACGGCCCGGCAAACAGCACGATCCCGCCGTTTGCGCGGCAAATTCGACAAGCCCCGTTCATTTACTGAAACACGACAATTCCTATAGTTATTTCAAAGCGCGCCCTGCGGATAAGGAGCATGTCATGAGTTTTCGTCTGGGCCTTCTCGACAAGTCGCCCATCGCCGAAGGGTCCACGGGGCCGGATGCGCTGGCGACGACCCTGGCGGCCGCAAGGCTGGCCGACGATCTGGGCTATCACCGTTACTGGCTGGCCGAACATCACGGATCGCCGGGCCTTGCCAGTGCCGCGCCCGAGATCCTGGTCTCGCATATCCTGGCGCAGACCCGGCGGATCAAGGTCGGCAGCGGCGGGGTGCTGCTTCAGCATTACGGCGGCTACAAGGTGGCCGAACTGTTCTCCGTGCTGGCGTCGCTGGCGCCGGGGCGGGTGGAGTTGGGCGTCGGCAAATCGCCGGGCGGGCTGCCGCTGGCGACGCGGGCGATCCAGGCCGAACTGGCGCCGGGGTCCGCCCGCGATCTGGACCGCAAGCTGGCCGATCTGGATGCCTGGCTGAACGGCATCCATCATGGCGCCGACATCGTGCCGCGTGCCGCCGTCCTGCCCGACCGCTTCCTGCTGGGCGGCAGCGTCGACAGCGCCGTGCAGGCCGCGCGGCTGGGCTGGAACTTCGTCCATGCGGGCCATCAGGACGGCGACCGCGACAAGACGCTGGCCGTGCTGGATTCCTATCAGGCGATCGCGGGCCGCCGCCCGATCCTGGCCATCGCCGCCTTTGCCGCCCCCAGCCGGGCCGAGGCCGAGGACCGCCTGGGCGAGTTGCGCATCGTCCGTCCGGTCTTTGCCGACGGCCATGCGGTCAACCTGGTGACCGAGGACGCGGCCCACGAATACGCCCGGCAATACGGCCGCGAGGATTACCGGATCGAGATCCGCAAGCCGACCGCCATCGCCGGAACCGCCGATGATGTGCATCAGCAACTTCAGGCGTTGCAGGCCGATCTGGGCGTGACCGATTTCATCATCGACCAGCCGGTGGCGGATCCCGCCGCGCGGCTGACCTCCATCGAACTGATCGCCAGGCAGGCGCGTCGGGCTGCGGCCTGACCGGAAAGGACCATCATGACCGGCAAACCCATTTCCTTCGGCATCATGCTGCACGGCGCAGGCGGGCACATGAATTCATGGAAGCATCCCGGCGGACCGGCGGATGCCAGCGTGAACCTGGCCTTCTATATCAGCCAGGCGCAAAAGGCCGAGGCCGCGGGCATCGCCTTCGCCTTCGTCGCCGACGGGCTGTATATCAACGAAAAGTCGATCCCGCATTTCCTGAACCGCTTCGAACCGATGACGGTCCTGTCGGCGTTGGCCGTGGCGACGAAGAAGATCGGCCTGGCCGGGACCATTTCCACATCCTATTCCGATCCGTTCACGGTGGCGCGGCAATTGGCCTCGCTGGATCTGATCTCGGACGGGCGGGCGGGATGGAACGTCGTCACCACGCCTCTGGAAGGGACCGCGCTGAATTATTCGCGCGACCACCCGGACCACGCCCTGCGCTATGAGATCGCGGACGAATATCTGGAGGTGACGCAGGGCCTGTGGGACAGCTGGGACGACGACGCGATTGTCAGGGACCGCGAGACCGGGCAATTCTTCGACCCCGACAAGCTGCATACTCTGAACCACAAGGGCCGGTTCTTCCAGGTCGCCGGGCCGCTGAACGCGCCGCGTTCCAGGCAGGGCCAGCCGGTGATCTTCCAGGCCGGATCCTCGGATGCCGGGATCGGGCTGGCCGGGAAATACGCCGATGCGGTGTTCACCCATTCGCCCTCGCTGGAAGAGACGCGCGACTTCACCAACCGCGTCAAGGATGCCGCCGTGGCGCATGGGCGTCGGCGCGACGACGTGAAGATCTTCCCCGGAATCTCTCCCATCGTCGCGGAAACGCATAAGGCAGCCGAGGCGAAATATCGCGAGATCCAGGCGCTGCTGTCCATCGACGAGGCCCTGGCCTATCTGGGCCGCTATTTCGACCATCACGATTTCACGCAATACGACCTGGACGCGCCCTTCCCGGATCTGGGCGAGATCGGCAGGAACAGCTTCCGATCCACCACCGACCGCATCAAGGCCGACGCCAAGGCCAAGGGCCAGACCCTGCGAGAGGCCGCACTGGCCGCCGCGACGCCGCGCCCGCATTTCATCGGCACCGGGGCCGAGGTGGCCGACAAGATCATCGACTGGATCGACGCGGGCGCGTCCGACGGCTTCATCCTGGGCTTTGCGGTATCGGCCCAAGGGCTGGACGATTTCATCCGCCTGGTGATCCCCGAGCTTGAGGCGCGGGGCCGTTATAGCCGCCATCTGCCCGGAGAGACGCTGCGCGACCACCTGGGCCTGCCGCGCAAGGAAAGCCGTTATAGCCGGGAACCGGCGGCCGTGGCGAAGGCGGGGTGAACCAGGCGGACTGCCCTTCCGCAGGCTCTTTTGCCTTGGTCCAAATATCCCGGGGGGAGTCCCGCAGGGACCGGGGGGCAGCGCCCCCCGCCCCGCCAGCCTAGCGAAGCAGGTCGAACATCCCGGCGAAATCCCGCAGGATCTGCCGGTAATCCTCTGGTTCGAACTCATAAGGCAGTTCCAGGCGCAGGTGGTCGACCTGCGGCAGGATCGGGTCGTGGCGCAGCGCGGCCATGATCTGGTCGCTGGTGCCGGTCAGGTCGGGCAGGAACATCGTGTCCCGCGGCCCGTTCGGCTGGCAGGTGCGGGGCAGGCGGCGTTCCACGAAAGCGGCGTATTTCTCGCGCTGTTCGGGCGTCGCGCTGTCGGTGGGCAGCAGCACCCTGCCCAGGGCGACCTGCGGCTGCCCTTGGCCCTGCCAGGCCTCGCGATAGGTGCGGATCAGGTCGGCCTGGGTTTTCAGGAAGACCTTGTGGCGTTCGGCGGTGATGACATTGCCGGTCAGCAGCTTCCAGCCGTTGCGGCCCGCCCATTCCGCCGAAGCGGTCGAACCCCCGCCATACCACAGCCGGTTGGTCAGGCCCTTCGCATGGGGTTGCAGACGGGGGATCTGATCGCCCGCCGCGTTCCCGGCCTCGGCCCGGTCGGACAGAGGCTCGCTGCGCAGCGCGCGGGCCAGCCGTTCGGCCGGGGCATAGCGGCTTTCGCCCTGCGGCCATTGCGGCAGATAGCCGTCCAGCAGATGCGCGAAGGGCGCGGGACCGGCGCTGACGCCCACGTTCAGGCGGCCGCGCGACAGCACATCGACCGTCGCCAGATCCTCGGCCAGGCGGAAGGGGCTTTCATAGCCAAGCTGGATCACCGCGCTGCCCAGGCCGATCCGGCTGGTGCGTTGCGTGGCCGCCGCCAGGAAGGTCGCGGCCGACGACACGCCGCGTTCCAGATGCCGCTGGCGCACCCAGGCACTGTGATAGCCCAGATCCTCGGCCAGTTCGAACAGGCGCAGGGTTTCGTCCAGGCCGGTGAACGGATCGTCCCCGGCGAAATTGCCGGGGATCAGGATGGCGAAATGCGAAATGCCCATGGGTCAGAACCTCGGCAGGCCGGGCGGGTTGACCTGGGACTGGTCCAACGCCTCGTCCTGGACATGCCAGCGTTCCAGGGTCCGGCCATAGGCGCCGCTTTCGATCAGCCCGTTGATGGCGATGGACACGGCCTCGGCCAGGCCCGAACCCTTGCGGAAGGTCGCCGCCACGTCGGATCGTTCCGGCCAGCCCGCCGACAGGGTGCCGACCTTGCGGAAATCGCCGTCGCGGGCGGCGATGAAGACCAGTTGCGCGTGGGGCTGGACCATCACGTCCACGCGGCCCGACCGCAGCGCCAGCAGCTTGGCGCCCTCGTCGTCGTAATAAACCAGTTCGGCGGGTTCCAGCCCGGCCTGGGTGTTCAGCTCGTTCCACTTGTTGAGGATGCGTTCCTGATTGGTGCCGATGCCGACAACGATGGTCAGGCCAGCGATGTCCTTAGGTTCCCTGATCGACTGCACCGCGCTGTCTTTATGGACGAAGAACCCGTGCAGGCCCTGGCGATAGGTGGCGAAGTCGAATTTCTCTTTCCGCTCCTCGGTCACGCCGACATTGGAAAACACCGCGTCCAGCTTGCCCGATTGCAGCGCCAGCGGCCAGTCGGCCCAGGCGGTCGGCACCACCTCCAGCTTCAGGCCCAGGCTTTCGGCGATCAGCAGCGCGGTGTCCACGTCCGCGCCCACCACCGTCTGCGTGTCGGTGGCATAGGTGGACAGCGGCGGGCCGCCCGGATTGGTGCCGATGGTCAGCGTGCCAGGCGTCACGAAGGGGAAATCGGCCGGGATCGCCGCGATGGCCTGCGGGTTCGGCTGGGCATGTTCACGGTTCGGCTGTTCGGGGGACAGGTCGAAAGGTCCGTCCTGCCCAAGGGCGGGCAGGGTGGACAGCAGCGCGCCGGTCACGGCGGCGGCAATGCTGCGCAGGAAGACGTTCATTCGGGATGGTCCTTGCAGAGGGGCGCCCCGGCCGTGCGAACCGGGGCAGAGGGGATCATTTCTTGGCGAGGCCGGGCGGATTGGTGCGCGATTCCGGGATCGCTTCGCTGTCCAGCCCCCAGCGGGCCAGCACCCTGGCGTAGGTGCCGTTCTGGATCTGGGCGTTCAGCGCGGCGGTGATCGCGGGGGCCAGGCCCGTGTCCTTGCGGGTGACGACGCCGATATCGGCCTGGTTCGGGAAGCCGCCCGGCAGGGTGCCGACCAGCCGGATCTTGCCGTCCTTGCTGGCCTTGAAGGCCGAGGTCGCGTTCGGCCCCAGATAGAAGTCGATGCGCCCCGATTCCAGCGCCAGATCCTGAACCACCTCGTCGTCGAAATAGGACACGGTGGTGTCGGGCAGGCCCTCGGCCTTGTTCTCGTCGATCCAGCGCAGCAGGATTTCCTCTTGGTTGGTGCCCGACGACACCGCGCCGTTCAGCCCGGCGATATCCGTGCGGTCGTCGATCTGGGTGATCTTGCTGTCCTTGGCGACATAGAAGCCCAGCAGGTCGTTGCGATAGGTGGAAAAGTCGAACTTCTCCTTCCGTTCCTCGGTCACGGTGATGTTGTGGATCGCGGCGTCGTATTTGCCGGATTCGACGCCCAGCGGCCAATCGGCCCAGGCGACGGCGACCAGTTCCAGCTCCAGCCCCAGGCTGTCGGCGATCAGTTGCGCGATGTCGGGTTCGTTGCCCACCGGCGTCTTAGTGTCGGTCGCATAGACCGCCAGCGGCAGGCGGTTCGGAACCGCCGCGACGGTCAGCTTTCCGGGCGTCACCCATGGGTAATCCGGGGGCAGCAGGTCGATCGCCGCCTGAACCTTTTCGACGCGGATCCGGCCCGGCTGTTCGGGGCTGAGGTCGATTTCCTCGGCCGCAACGGCGGCCATCGGCAGCAGCGTCATGGCGGCGACGGCCAGAACGCGGGGTGACAGGGTAAACAGGGACATGAGACCTTCTTTCCGTTTCGGCGTGAGAGGGGTCCGCCCGGTGCCCAAGATGCGGCACCGGCGATGCGGATCGGGGGGATGGAAGCGGCCGGGACGTGCAATCAGGGAGGAGGGAACCGCACGTCCCGGCCGTCAGAGCACCTTGGCGATGAAATCGGCGGTCCGGCGATTCTGCGGGTCGTTCAGGACCTGCGCGGGACTGCCGGTCTCGACGACCCGGCCCTGTTCCATGAAGACGATGCGGTCGGCCACTTCGCGGGCGAAGCCGATCTCATGCGTCACGATGATCAGCGTGATGCCGGAACTTGCCAGTTCCTTGATCACGTCCAGCACCTCGCCCACCAGTTCGGGATCAAGCGCGCTTGTGGGTTCGTCGAACAGCAGCACCTTGGGTTTCAGCGCCAGGGTGCGGGCGATGGCGACGCGCTGCTGCTGGCCGCCCGACAACTGCCGGGGATAGGCGCCCGCCTTGTCCGACAACCCTACGCGGGCCAGCAGATCCAAGGCCAGCCGCTCGGCCTCGGCGCGCGGCAGGCCGCGCACGGTGATCGGCGCCTCGGTGATGTTGTCCAGGACGGTCAGGTGCGGGAACAGGTTGAAGTTCTGGAACACCATGCCGACATCGGCGCGCCGGGTCAGGATGTCCTTTTCCGGCAGCTCGTGCAGCGCGTCGCCGTCGCGGCGATAGCCGATCAGCTCGCCGTCGATGGCGATATAGCCCCGGTCCACGCGTTCCAGGTGGTTGATGCTGCGCAGCAGGGTGGATTTGCCCGACCCCGAAGGGCCGATGATCGCCGTGACCGATCCGGCGGGGATCACCAGGTCGATGTCCTTCAGCACCGTCAGGTCGCCATAGGATTTCGTCACGCCGCGGATTTCCACGGTGCCGCCCTGGGGCAGGCTGCCGGCCCAGTCGCTGCCGGGCTGCTGCGCGCGCAGGATCGGCGAGGGCAGGGGGGCGGCGTCTGCGGATTTCGGCGGCGGGGTCAGGCTGACCAGCCCCAGCCTGGCAAAGACCGCGCGGAAGGCGTTGGGGGGCAGGGTGCGCAGCGCGCCGCGCGCGTAATGCCGTTCGATGTGATACTGGATGACCGACAGGACCGACAGGATGATCAGATACCAGACCGTCGCGACCATCAGCAGCGGGATCACTTCGAGGTTGCGGCGATAGATGATCTGGACGGTATAGAACAGTTCCGGCAGCGCCAGCACATAGACCATCGAGGTGCCCTTGGCCAAACCAATGATCTCGTTGAAGGCGGTGGGGACGATCGACCGCATCGCCTGCGGCAGCACGATCCGGCGCGCCTGATGGCCCTTGGGCAGTCCCAGGGCGGCGGCGGCCTCGTGCTGGCCCTGATCCACGGACAGGATGCCGCCCCGGATCACTTCGGCCGAAAACGCGCCCAGGTTCAGCGTCAGCCCCAGCACGGCGGCCAGGAAAGGCGTCATCAGCTGCGTGGTGTTATAGCTGAAGAAGGTGAAATCGGTGAAGGGCACGCCCAGCGAGACGGTCGCATACAGATAGCCCAGGTTGTTCAGGATCAGCAGCAGCACGATCAGCGGGATCGACCGGAACAGCCAGATGAACCCCCAGGCCAACCCTGCCAGCAGCGGCGAGGACGACACCCGCGCCAGGGCCAGCACCGTGCCCAAGGTGAACCCGAAGAAGGCGCCAAGCGCGGTCAGCAGCAGGGTGCGGCCCAGGCCCACCAGCACGGGTTCGGACAGGAACCATTGCGCAAAGATCGGCCAGCCCCAGCGGGGATTGGCCAGCAGCGAATACAGGATTCCCGCCAGCAGGACCGCCGCCACGGCGGTGCCGATGGCGCGGGCTCGGTGCCGGATCGGGATGACGCGCAGGCTGCCCAGGTCGGGGCGCGGCGGTGCGGCGGGGGCGTGAAGGTCGGTGGCACTCATGACGCGGCTCCTGCAAGGGGTTGCGACCGGGCGGCCTTGGCGGCGGCGGTGGCCTGGGCCGCCGCCTCGAAGGATGCGGCGGGCTGTTTCAGGGGCGAGGTGCCGAGACGGCCCGCCTGCGCGCCGATATGCTTTTCAAAGGGCAATGTGGCATACAGTTCGGGCGGCAGGGCCGGGTCGAACAGCGGGCGATAGCCCAGCCCCAGATACAGGCCCTGCGCTTCGGGCTGGCGGAAGCCGGTGGTCAGGTAGACGCGGGTATAGCCCAGCGTCGCCGCCTGGCGTTCCAGTTCCAGCACGATCCGCCGGGCCAGACCCTGCCTGCGCAGGTCGCCCCGCGTCCAGATGCGCTTGAATTCCGCCGTGTCCGCGTCCAACCGCATGAAGGCGCCGCCGCCGATGGTTTCGCCCCCGCGGATCAGCAGCAGGAAGGTGCCATGGGGCGCCGCGAAGGCTTCGGGCGGATAGCGGAACACCTCGTCCCGCGCGCCGCCCTGGCTGAACAGCGTGCCATAGCGTTGGTCATATTCGCGGATCAGATCCTCGACCAGCGGACGGGCGCGCGGATCGGTCGGAGAGGTCACGACAAAGCTGTCAGTCATGCGGGGATTCCGTTCAGAAAGCGTTCCGCCAGCGCGGCCCAAAGCGTCGCGGCGGGGGCGATGATGTCGTCGTTGAAGCGGTATTCGGGGCTGTGCAGCGGCGCCCCGTCACCATTGCCGACAAAGAAGAAGCTGCCGGGGCGGTGATGCAGGTAATGGGCGAAATCCTCGGACGCCGTGCGCGGCGCGAAATCGGCGATGACCGCATCCGCGCCCAGGGCCGCGATGGCCACATCGCGCACCAACCGGGTTTCGCGGGCGGTGTTGACGACGCTGGGAAAGCCTTCGATGACGGTCACCCGCGCCTGAGCCCCGAAACCGGCAGCGACCGACTGGAACAGCGCGGGCACCTTGCGCGTCAGCAGCGCGCGCGTCTCGGCGGCATAGCTGCGCAGGCTGAGAGTCAGGTCCACCTGATCCGGGATCACGTTCGACGCCTGCCCGCCATGGATCGATCCCACGGTCACCACAGCCATGTCCAGCGGGTTCACGTTGCGCGAGACCACCGATTGCAGCGCGGTGATGGCATGGGAGGCGGCGACCACCGGATCGACGGCCAGATGCGGCTCGGCCCCGTGGCCGCCGCGCCCGACAAAGCGCGCCTCGATCCGGTCGATGGCGGCCATGGCGGGGCCTTCGACGAAGCCGAACCGGCCCGCGGGAACGCCCGGCCAGTTGTGCAGCCCGAAGATCGCATCGACCGGATAGCGGTCGAACAGCCCGGCGTCGATCAGGGTCTTGGCGCCTGCGCCGATCTCCTCGGCCGGTTGAAAGATCAGCCGCAGCGTGCCGCGGACCTTGCGGCTGCGGGCCAGGTGATGCGCCGCCGCCAGCAGGATGACCGTGTGCCCGTCATGGCCGCAGGCGTGCATCACGCCGGGGACGGTGCTGGCAAAGGGCAAGCCGGTCGCCTCGTCGATGGGCAGGGCGTCGATGTCGGCGCGCAGGCCCAGCACCGGACCGGGGCCGTTTTCCAGCGTGGCGATGACGCCGGTCTTGGTCAATTGTTCGACCCGATAGCCCCAGCGTCGCAGCAATTCGGTGATCCGCGCGGTGGTGGCGCGTTCGGCGAATGCCAGTTCCGGCCGGGCATGGAATTCCCGGCGCAGCGCCACGAAATCGGCGATGCTGCCGGCGATGGCCGCCGCTGTCGCGGAAGGGGGGCTGACAGCGATGTTCATGGATACTCCTGGCTTTCCTCGAATGGCGGCGGACAGCCAAGAGAATCGGGCGCCGCGCTAATCACTACAATATCGCTGTAGATTTTTCCGTAAATGAAACAGGTCGGTCTTTTTCGGCCGCCAGACGCGCGATATTTTCCGCCAGGACTGGTCGGGGAAACGGCTGATTTCTCTTGGGCTCTGGAGATGCGGGATGAGGCAGCCGTGGCCATTCAAGAGCATCATGTATCGGATGCTGGGGCTTCGCTGCGCAGGGGCTTCCGTCAGAGGCGCCAGCGAGCCGTCAGAACGGACAAGCGCCTCAAGTCGCGTTCCCCCTGCAGGCTCCATTCTGAATGCACCAGTCCTGCGGGGCAGGGTTTGTCATGGTGCCTCCAGTCTTATCAGTTCATCTCGAAACGCTTCGATGGGTGTCCGGTAGCCCAGGCACTTCCGGGGCGTGGCGTTCAGGCGCTGACACATCATTCTCATCGAACGAGGCGTCAGCTGCAACACAGCGGTGTCTCGGGGCAGGTAGCGACGGAGCCGCCTGTTCATGTTCTCGACCGAGCCTTTTTGCCAAGGCGCCTGCGGATCGCAGAACCACGCCTTCGTGCCCATGCCACTCTCCAGCTCGCGCCAGGCCACGAACTCCAGGCCGCGGTCAAAGGTGATCGAGCGCCGCGCCTCGGCGGGCAGGGGTGACATCTCATGAATCAGACGGTTCATGAGGGGCCGA
>NZ_JBQEOI010000041.1:0-23884 GCF_052045125.1 Paracoccus sp. 22332 | reverse complement strand
AAGCGGGTTATTGACTACAACGTGAAGGCTCGGGTTCGTGCTGACGGGTCTGGGGTTGACTTGGCGAATGTGAAGATGTCGATGAACCCGTTCGACGAGATCGCGGTCGAGGAGGCGATCCGGCTGAAGGAAGCCGGCAAGGCCGAGGAGGTGATCGCGGTCAGCATCGGCGTGCGTCAGGCGGCCGAGACGCTGCGCACGGCGCTGGCGATGGGCGCGGACCGGGCGATCCTGGTGGTGGCCTCGGAGGACGTGCACCAGGACATCGAACCCCTGGCGGTGGCCAAGATCCTCAGGGCGGTGGTCGAGGCCGAGCAGCCGCGGCTGGTGATCGCCGGCAAGCAGGCCATCGACAACGACATGAACGCGACCGGGCAGATGCTGGCGGCGCTTCTGGGCTGGGGCCAGGCGACCTTCGCCAGCAGGCTCGAGATCGAGGGCGACAGCGCCAAGGTGACGCGCGAGGTCGACGGCGGCCTGCAGACGATCAGCGTCGGCCTGCCCGCCGTGGTCACCGCCGACCTGCGCCTGAACGAGCCGCGCTACGCGTCGCTGCCCAACATCATGAAGGCCAAGAAGAAGCCGCTGGAGGAGAAGACCGCCGCCGATTACGGCGTCGATGTCAGCCCGCGCCTGGAGATCGTCTCCACGCGCGAACCCGAGGGGCGCAAGGCCGGCATCAGGGTCGGCTCGGCCGACGAACTGGTTTCGAAACTGAAAGAAGCGGGGGTGATCTGATGGCCGTTCTTCTGCTGGGCGAAGTCACGAACGGGGTGCTGAACCGCGACGCCACCGCCAAGGCCGTGAATGCCGTTGCCTCGCTGGGCGACGTGACGGTGCTCTGCGCCGGGGCGCAGGCCCGCGCCGCCGCCGCCGAGGCCGCGACCATCGCCGGGGTCGCCCGCGTCCTGGTGGCCGAGGACGCGCGCTACGGCCACCGCCTGGCCGAGCCGACGGCGGCGCTGATCGTCTCGCTGGCGGGCGCGTACGATCATGTCGCGGCGCCGGCCACGACGGACGCCAAGAACGTGATGCCGCGGGTGGCGGCGCTGCTGGACGCGATGGTGATCCCCGAGGTGTCGAAGGTGGTCGATGCCGACACGTTCGAACGCCCGGTCTATGCCGGCAACGCCATCCAGACGGTGCGGTCGAAGGACGCGAAGAAGGTGCTGACGATCCGCACCGCCAGCTTCGAGGCGGCGGGCGCGGGCGGCTCGGCCGCGATCGCCGAGGCGGCGGCCGCAGCCGATCCGGGGCTGTCGTCCTGGGTCGCCGACGAGGTGGCCGAGAGCGACCGTCCCGAACTGACAAGCGCGAAACGCGTGGTCTCGGGCGGCCGGGCGCTGGGGTCGAAGGAGTGCTTCGCGATCATCGAGCAGCTCGCCGACAAGCTGGGCGCGGCGGTGGGGGCAAGCCGCGCGGCGGTCGACAGTGGCTATGCGCCGAACGACTGGCAGGTTGGCCAGACCGGCAAGGTGGTGGCGCCCGAACTGTATGTGGCGGTCGGCATCTCGGGCGCGATCCAGCACCTGGCGGGGATGAAGGATTCGAAGGTGATCGTCGCCATCAACAAGGACGAGGAAGCCCCCATCTTCCAGATCGCAGACTACGGACTCGTCGGAGACCTCTTCCAAGTCGTGCCCGAAATCACAGCGAAGCTGTAAGGAAACCATCATGAGCAGAACTGTTGTCATTGCTTCGGGCGTTCGGACGGCCATCGGCGATTTCGGGGGTGCGCTGGCGGGGCTGTCGCCCTGCGATCTGGGCGCGGCCGTCGCGGCCGAGGCGATTGCCCGCGCGGGGATCGCGCCCGACCAGATCCAGCAGGCGGTGTTCGGCAATGTCATCCACACCGCGCCCGAGGACATGTATCTGTCCCGCGTCGTCGCGCTGCGGGCCGGGGTGCCCGACAGCGTGCCGGCGCTGACGCTGAACCGGCTCTGCGGTTCGGGGTTGCAGGCGGTGGTGACGGCGGCCGAGCAGATCGAGCTGGGCCGCGCCGATATCGCACTCGCGGGCGGGGCCGAGAGCATGAGCCGCGCGGGCCATCTGCTGACCCAGGCGCGCCACGGCCAGAAGATGGGCGACGTGACCGCGACCGACATGATGACCGGCGCGCTGACCGATCCGTTCGGCAACGGCCACATGGGCGTCACCGCCGAGAATGTCGCGGCCCGCGCCAACATCGACCGGCAGGCGCAGGACGCCTTTGCCGTCGAATCGCACCGCCGGGCGGCGGCGGCCATCGCGGCGGGGCATTTCCGCGACCAGATCCTGCCCTTGACGGTGCGGGCGGGCCGGACCGAGCGGGTTTTCGACACCGACGAACATGTCCGCCCCGGCGTCACGATGGACGATCTGGCCAAGCTGCGCCCGGCCTTTCGCAAGGAGGGCAGCGTGACGGCGGGCAATGCCTCGGGGATCAACGACGGCGCGGGGGCGCTGGTGCTGATGGAGGCGGGGGCGGCGCAGGCGCGGGGTGTCGCGCCGCTGGCGCGGATCGTGGCGACCGGCCTTGGCGGCGTGGCGCCCGATGTGATGGGGCTTGGCCCGGTGCCGGCCACGCGCCAAGCGCTGGAGCGCGCGGGGCTGACCGTCGCCGATCTGGACGTGATCGAATCGAACGAGGCCTTTGCCGCGCAGGCTTGCGCCGTCTCGGCCGAACTGGGCTTTCCGGCAGACAAGGTGAACCCTAATGGCGGCGCCGTGGCGCTTGGCCATCCCATCGGCGCCTCGGGGGCAATCATCCTGATCAAGCTGATTTACGAGTTGCGCCGCATCGGCGGGCGCTACGGGCTCGCCACCATGTGCATCGGCGGCGGGCAGGGCATCGCCATGATCGTCGAGGCGGAAGGGGGCGCGGGATGATCCGTTCCGTCGCGATCATCGGCGCAGGCACCATGGGCGGCGGCATCGCCCTAACCTGTCTCAAGGCCGGGCTGCGCACTGTGGTCATGGACAAGGCCGAGGCCGCATTGGACCGCCTGCGGATCCGCATTCAGGATCACCTTGCGCGTGAGGTTTCCAAGGGTCGTCTTGACGCCGAACAGGCTGATGCCGCCGCCGAACATCTTGTCCTGTCCCGCGATCTGCGCGCTGTCTCGACCGCCGATCTTGTGATCGAGGCGGTCTTTGAAGATCTGGAGATCAAACGGCGCCTGATGCGAGAGATCGAACCGTTGCTGGGACGGCAGGCCATCGTTGCCACGAATACGTCTTGCCTGCTGGTGCGCGACATCGCGGTCGCGCTGGATGATCCCGGCCGGATGCTGGGGCTGCACTATTTCAGCCCCGCCGAAATCAGCCCGATCGTGGAGGTGGTGACGACCGAGGCAACGCGGGCCGACCTGCGCGAACCTGTTCTGGGCTTTCTGGCTGCGACCGGGAAGTCGCCGCTGCCTTGCAAGGACAGCCCCGGCTTCGCGCTGAACAGATTCTTTTGTCCCTATTGCAACGAGGCCGTGCGCCTGCTGGACGAAGGAGTCGCGACAACGGGCCAGATCGACGCCGTCGCCTGCGAGGTGCTTGGGGCTGCGGCTGGCCCATTCCGGGTGATGAACCTGACCAAACCAGCCATCATGTTCAAGGCGATGGAAAGCCTTGCGGCGCTTGGTCCGTTCTATGCGCCGGCGCAAGGATTGCGAGAGATGGGGTCTGTCGCAAGGGATTGGGTGATCGAGGGTGAACCCGCGCCGCTGGCTGCATCGGCAAGGCGCACCGTCGCGGATCGTCTGGCCGGAGCCATGCTGCTGCCCGCGCTGGACGCCATGGCCGCAGGCATCGTTACGCCAGCCGATCTGGATCGCGGCGCGCGCGAAGCGCTGCGATTTACGCGGACGCCCGTGTCCCTGCGGGCCCAGTTGCCACCGGATGAAATCTCGCGGCTGATCGCGTTGGTTCGCCCTGGCAATCGCGTCGCGGCATCGCCCGCCTAGTCCTTTCGGACCGTGCGCAACCAGTGAAATCGCAGAACTCTTTCCCGGACACAGAATCATCGGGGAGGATGACTCATGAACACTGGCAATCTGATCGCCGTTCTGGCGGGAACCGCGCTTGCCGCTTTGCCCGTCCTGGCCTTGGGACAGGAGAGTATTCGTCTGGGCGGCATCGCCTCGATGAGCGGTGCGGGCACGACAGTCGGCAATGTCGCCCGTCTGGGCTGGCAGGTCGCCGTCGAGGAAATCAACGCGGCAGGCGGGATCGACGGCAAGCAGGTAGAGCTGGTTCTGGGTGACAGTCAGACCGACCCGACACATGGCGTGTCCGAGGTCCGGCGGCTGATCGGCAATCAGGGGATCGTTGCGCTGGTCGGGCCGATCACCAGTCAGGAGACCATCCCGATCACGACGGTAACGACCGAGGCGAATATCGCGCAGATTTCGACCGCTGCCTCGCCCGATCTGACGCCGCAGGCGGCGCCTTACCACTTTTCCAACTCGCCGACCGGGCTGAACCAGATGATCCCGGCGATCCGCCATGCGATCGAGGTGCTGGGGACGAAAAAGATCGCCATCATTTCCGACAACGGCGGCATGTCCAAGGCCGCCGTCTCTGAAATGACGGACTATATGACCGAACAGGGGGCGCCTCCGGTCATCGTGCAGGAATTCGCGTTCAAGTCCGAGGATATGACCCCGCAGATCTTCTCGATGCGCAGCAGCGGGGCCGAGGCGGTGCTGCTGATCAATTCCATCGGCGATGATGCGCGAAAATTCCTTCAGAACGTGGATGAAATCGGCTGGGATGTTCCGGTTCTGGGCAACCTGACGACCAGCAACTATGCCGTGGGCAATGCGCGTATCCTGGGCGAAGAGGCGTTCGAGGATGTCTACGGCGTGCAATTTGTCGGCATGACCTTCTGTCCCGGTGATCCGGTCGGGGAAAGCCCCTTTGCCAAATTCGCGGCGCTGGCGGCGGAAAAGGTGCCCGATCTTGAAAAGCTGGGCGGTGCCGCCGCGCTTGCGCCATTCTATGTCGAGCCGTGGATCCTGAAACATGCGATCGAGGGGGCGGACTCGACCGAGGGCAAGGCCGTGGCCGCCTGGATCGAGGCCAATGCGGCAACCATGCCCAACGTGCTGGGCGAGCTTCACGCCGATCAGACCACGCATTTCCTGCCCTCCGAAAGGGCGCTGGCTGTGGTGAAATCGCCGCATGTCCACCGCGAGGACGGTCTGGTCGAACGCGCCCAATGCCCGTGACCACCATGGGCAGATTTGTCGGCAAACGGGTTCTGGTGACCGGTGCCGCGGCAGGTATCGGCCGTGCCGTGGCGCTTGCCTTCGCGGATGAGGGCGCCGAGCTGGTGCTGGCTGACCGCAACGCCGAGGGGCTGGCAGAACTTGCCAGCCGGATCGGGCCGCAGGCGCAGGTTATTGTCTATGATGCGATGCTGCCGGGCGATGGTGACGGGCTGGTGGCCGAGGCAACGACCCAGCCGCTGCATGTTCTGGTGAATGTCGCCGGGGTCTATCACCGCAGCCACTTCACCGACACGACGGACGCGGACTGGGACCGGGTGATGCGCATCAACCTGACCAGCCCGTTCGAGATCTGCCGCGCGGCCATCCCCGCGCTGCTGGAAAGCGGCGGCAATATCGTCAACACATCATCGGCCAGCGCGGTCAAGGGCATTGCCTATGCCGCGCCCTATGCGATCACCAAATCGGGTATCGCGCTGCTGACGAAATCGCTGGCGGCGGAATATGGGCATCTGGGGTTGCGCGTGAATGCGGTCGCCCCGGGCCGGACGTTCACGGACCTCGGAAAACCGGTTCCTCCGGTTCAGGGCCTGCGCCCAGAGATCGCGATGCATCCGTCCAAGATGAAGGGCATGATCGACGGCGCGCCGCCCGAGATGATCGCGGGTGCCTATCTGTGGCTCGCTTCGGATGCCGCCGTCTATGTCTCGGGCGAGCTGCATCTGGTCGACGGGGCCTATACCTGCGGTTAGGTCCGGGCCGCCCCCGGGGGCGGCCCGCATCCTTCAGCGCATCTTTTCGCGCAGCGTGCCTGGGGCGTAATCCGTCTTGAACAGCCCGCGGCGCTGCAATTCCGGCACCAGCAGATCCACCACCGCCTCCATGGTTTCATGGGCGAGGATGCGCGCGACGTTGAACCCGTCGACATCCCCGTCGCGCACCCATTCCGTCATCGTATCGGCAATATTGGCCGGTGTGCCGACCAGCATCACGTTGCGCCCGCTCAGGATCATGCCTTCGGCCATCTGGCGGATGGTCACGGTTCCCTTGCGGGTCAGCATCTCCAGCTGAGACCGGGCCGCGTCGGTTTCCTCATAGCGGATCGGCTCATCCAGCGGATAGCGGGACAGGTCGATGCCAAGCGCTGCGGAAAGCTGCGCCAGCATCCCCTCGACGCTGGCCATCCGTTGATAATCGCGCATCCGCGCTTCGGCCAGCGACTGGGTTTCGGCCACGATGATCGAGGCACCCGCGAAGAACCGCAACGCCTTGGCGTCGCGTCCCTTTGCGGCGGCGCGGGCGCGGATGTCGGCGACCTGTTCGGCCACCAGCGGCAGCTTGGGGCCGTTGATGAAGATCCCCTCGGCATGGGTCGCGGCAAAGTCGCGCCCGCGCGGCGAGCCGCCGGCCTGAAACAGCATCGGCACCCTTTGGGGCGAGGGTTCGGACGGGCCTGCGGCATGGATGCGGTGATGCGGTCCGTCACGGTCGATCACGGAAATCCGGCTGGGGTCGGCGAAAAGACGCGCCTCGCGGTCGCGCAGGACCGCCCCTTCGCCCCAAGATTTGTCCCAAAGCGACAGAACCACATCCATGAAGCTGTCGGCATTGTCATAGCGCGCATCATGCGGCCCAAGCCCGGCCTCTCCCATCGCGCGGGCGCCGCTGTTCAGAAAGCCGGTGACGATATTCCAGCCCAGCCTGCCGCCGGTCAGGTGGTCCAGCGTCGCCATGCGCCGCGCGAACAGATAGGGCACTTCATAGCTGGCGCTGCCGGTGATGGCGAAGCCCAGATCACGCGTGACCGAGGCCATTGCCGACACGATCACCGACGGGTCGAGCGAGGGCGCCAGCGCGCCAGTGCGGAAGGCCGAATCCGGCCCGCCCTGATAGACATCGGGAACGCCCAGGATATCGGCCAGAAACAACGCGTCGAACTTGCCCCTCTCCAGCAACCGGGCATAGTCCAGCCAGTATTCCAGTTTCGTATAATCCAGCGCCTTGTCGCGTTCATGCGCCCAAAGGCCAAAGGCCAGAAAGCTGGGTGTGCATTGATCCAGAGCGTTCAGCCGGATCTGCTTCGTGTCTGCCATGTCGTCCTCCCACGGTGTTGTTGGGACCGGAATGCCGCGTTACTGCGACGCGGCCCAATTCAATATTCAGGCCGGGTGATCTGATTTCGGCATCGCGCCAGTCGCCGAGAACGCTTCTTCCAGGCCCATGACGAAGGCGCGGATCAGGGGCGTTTCGGCATCTTCGCGCCAGAATGCGGCCACGGGCAGTGGCAGGTGAAAACCATGCACCTCGCGCGTGACGACATTGGGCGGACAGCGGCCGGATTGCGAGCGGTTGATGAAGGCCAGCCCCAGACCGGCGGCAACCAGGTTCAGGGCCGCCTCGCTGCTGCCTGCCTCGATAACCGGGTCTGGCCGGATGCCGGCCTCAAGCAGCCGGCGGTCAACTTGCGCGGCCAGCAGGCCCGAGCTTTCGCGCTGCATGTCGATCAGCGGCGCGCCGTCCAGATCGCTCAGATGCAGCGGGCGCAGGGCCAAAGGGTGATCGGCGGGCAGCGCAAGAACGATCCGGTCTTCGGCCAGAGTGCGCTGCCGCAAGGGCAGGTCGTCGCGCAGCAGATAGGCGATACCGATATCGATTTCTCCTTTATGAACAAGGGCATATTGTGCCTCGGTCAGATGCGCGGCCAGCCGCAGGTCGCAGCGGGGGTGGGTCCGGCGAAACCCGCTGAGCGCCGAGGCCATCGCCGGAAACATCATCGCCGCACTGTTGAAACCGATGCGCAGCGTCATATCCTCACCGGCTCGGTTCAATTCGAACCGGCGGATCGCGCGGTCAAGGCCGGCCATCAGATGGGCGGCGTCGGTCAGGAAATCGGCACCCGCCGACGTGCAGCGGATGCCGGTGGACAGCCGCTCGAACAAGGGGCCGCCCAGTTCCGCCTCGACCTCGGCAATCCGCCGGGACAAAGCGGATTGTGCGATACCCATCCGGTCGCCCGCCCGGTGCAAACTGCCCGCATCCCGCGCGGCCAGCAGATGCGGCAGGTTGCGCAGGATCAGTTGCAGACGCGATCCGTGGCGGGCGGGGGCGGGGTCATGCGACATTGCGGGCGTCTCCTTCTGGTCCGCAAGCCTAAGGTGCAGGGGGCCGCGCAGGATACCCAATTCGGACGATGCCGTGCCGTACGGAGATCACGAAGCTTTTCCCCGACAGCCGAAGCCGCGATATGAGAACCCGATGCGACCGATTTATCTTTCCTATCTGACCGCGCCGGTCGATGACCCGTTCGAGGCGCTGCGTATCGCGGCGGATGCGGGATATGCCGGGTTGGGCCTGCGGCTATGCGATCCGGCGACCGGCATGGCGGCCTCTCCGCTGGTCGGAAATCCGACGCTGTGCCGACGTTTTGCGGCCAGTCTGAAGGATGCGGGGCTGAGCGTCCCCGAAGTCGAGGCCCGGGTGCTGACGCGCGGCCCGGACCCGCAGATCGCCCCCGAGGTGCTGGAGGCCGCCGCCATGCTGGGCCGACCCTGCGTTATCGCGGTCGCGGACCAGCGAGGCGTGATCGAGCCCACCGAAGTGCGCGACCGCTTCGCAGCCCTCTGCACCGAGGTCGCGGCCTTCGGGCTGGAGGCCGGGTTCGAGCCCATCGCCCATCGCGCCGCCGGGTCGCTGGATCATGCACTGGAGATTGTTTCGGGCGCGGGGCCGGGCGCGCGGCTGGTTCTGGACGCGCTGCACCTGCACCGCATGGGGATCGGCGCGGATCGGCTGGCTCGGGTTGACCATACGCTGATGCGGGTCTTTCACCTCTGCGACGCCCCGCCGATCCCGGCCGATCTGGCCGGTCATGTCGATCATTCGGCGCGCAACCGCCTGCTCCCCGGCGAGGGCGTCCTGCCTTTGTCGGAATACTTGCGCGCCTTACCCCCGGACATGCCGGTCGCATTGGAAATTCCCATGATGCGCATGCAGGAGACCGTCCCGCCCGCTCAACGCGCGCGCATGGCAATCGCGGCGACATTGGCGCTGCTTGAAAAGGAATGCCGCTCATGACCGAACCTGACACTCTGGCCGAGAACATGCGCGTCGCGCTGCGGCGGCTTGCGCAGACCGTCGCCGTGATTTCGACGCGCCACGAGAACCGGCGCATCGCCATGGCCGCGACGGCGGTCAACAGCCTCAGCCTCGACCCGCCGGCGATGATGGTTGCCGTGAACCGAACCGCCTCGATCTACCCGGCATTGTCTGCCGGCGGGCGGTTCTGCATCAATATCCTGGCCGACGGGCAACGGGCTGTCGCCCGTGCCTGCGGCGGTGCCCTGAAGGGCGAGGATCGTTTCGGGGTCGGTACATGGCTGGACCGGGAAGGCGTGCCGGTGCTTGAAGGCGCGCAGGCGCGCTTGCTGTGCCGGCAGGACGGTTTCATGACTTACGGTTCGCATGGGGTGTTCATCGGCAGGGTTCTGTCAGTAGAGATGTCCGACGAAATCGCGCCCTTGATCTATGCCGACGGTCGATTCTCTGGATTGCATTTCCCCGTTTCCGGCGTGGTCTGATGTTACCGCAGGGATGCGACAGGCCTATTTGACTGCCGAGGGCGGTTTAGCCGTTCAGGACAGCGATGCGGACCTGTAGCTTGGCGACCTGGCGGCCGAAGTCCCGCGCCATGAGCCGCTGGCCCAGACGCTTCAGGCAGTGCATCTTCGTTTCTACATGACTCCGACGATGATAGCCGCTCTATCGGCGCCAGAAAACGCGGCCGAGGTATTTGCAAACCCGCAGCGCTTGGTGGCGCGCCGCAGCGCCAGCGGTGATGGTCTTCCAGGGCTTTGCGTTTCTGTGCGGCGGGATGACGGCATGGTCGCCACGATCCGCGATTGCATCATGGCCTTTTGGGGTATCGTAGGCGCCATCCGCGGTGACGCCGCCGATCTCCTCGTCCGCTGAGATCGGGCCGAGCAGATCGCGCAGCACCGGCGCATCGCCGATGTGGAACCCGGTGATCTCGACGGCGCGAATCTCCAGCGTTTTCACATCGATACCGAGATGGATCTTGCGCCAGACCCGCCGTTTGGGACGCCATGTTTTCGAGCATGCCACTTGCCTTCGCCCTCGACCTCTTGATCCCGGTGCTGTCCGCCATCAGGCGCGAAAGGGTTTCCCGGTCAGGCAAATCTCCGAATGGTTGGGCTGCGACAGTGATGCGGGCATCATCGTCGATGATGCCCGCGTTCTGGCATCGGCTGGCCGTTGCGGCCGGCCCGTTTCCCAACCCGGCCCGGCCGGGTGCCCTGACCGCTCAACAGGTCGCGCCGCACCCCATCCACCTGCGGCACCACGCGGATGTGGTCAGCCTGCGGCTTGATCAGGAACCGAATCTGTCGCGATAGGCGGACGGGCTTTGCCCCGCCGCCGCCCGGAACCGGCGCGAGAAATAGGACGGATCGCCAAAGCCCAGGCGATAGCCGATCTCGGCCACGGACAGGCGGGTAAAGGCCAGCAGCCGCCGCGCCTCGGTCATGGTCGCGTTCTCGATATGGGCCGAGGCGCTGACGCCAAACGCCGTGCGGCAGATCCGGTTCAGGTGGCCGGGCGTTACCGCAAGGGCGTCGGCGTAGGCGGCAGGCCCCTAGCCGTCGCCCATGTGCTGCTGGATCAGCCGGTCGAAATCGGCCAGCCGCCTGCGGGCCAGCGGCTGGTCGTCCTGCCCCTCTTGGGCCGCGATCCGGGCCACGGCGATCAGCAGGGCCTGGGACAGCGCGATCAGCAGGCTGGCGCGGAACGGCGCAACGCCGCCGAAGGCCGCCTGGATCTCATCGCAGAGCGTCGCCACCGTGGCGTCGGCGCGGCCCGCGAACGGACGCGACATGACCCGGCCCGGATCGTCGGCGCCTGCGACGGCCTGGGTCAGGATCGGCTGCGGAAAGGACAGCACCAGCCCCTCTGACCCTTGGACGAAGCGGAAACCATGCACGAATCGTGCCGGGACGAACAGCAGCCCGCCATCGTCCAGCCCCAGATCCCGGTCGTCCAGCCGCACCTGCGCCCGGCCCTTCCGCATGACGAACAGCTGGGCCATGTCGTGATGCCGGTGGGCGCTGATCGTCCAATCGTGCAGTCGCGCCCGGTCCCAGATGCGTTCGCAATGGATCACGTCTGGAAAGGCGGCGGTTTCGCCGAACAGGGCGAAGGCGGGGATGGCAGGGGGCGGCGACATGCCCCGAGAAATACCCGCCTGCGCCGGTACCGTCCATGCGCAAGCGGCTGGTCGTCCGGTCTTGACGACACGGGATCAGCATCAGGCGGCGGTTCCGCGACATCCGGCAGCGGATCGCGATCATCAACCGCGCGGCGGCGGACAGCACCAGCCACTCGACCAGCAACAGCGGACACAGCAGCCAGTTGGTGATCGCCGCCGACAGCGCCACGATGCCCAGGAAGGCGCTAGTGAAGGCCAGCAAGAAGTCGGGCAGGGTGAAGTCCTGCGTCACCAGCAGCAGCGAGGGCGAGAAGACGAAGACCAAGGGCACCAGCGCCTTGCCCATCGACAGCCGGAAGGCGGTGTTGCCGGCCTTGAAGCCGTTGGCCCCGGCGACGCCCGCGCCCGCATAGGCCGCCAGCGCCACCGGCGGCTCGACATCCATCATGCCCAGGACCGGCGCGGCCACCGCGACCATGATGATGTCGTTCGCCGTCGTCGGCACGCCGCAGCCCATCAGCACGCAGACTACCGCCGTCATCATCAGGGTGAACAGCAGCGTCAGGATCTCAATGTTGAACAACTCGACGGGCGGCGGCGCCAAGAGGCCATGCACCGATGCCGCCCAGCCCGCCGCGACCGAGGTGACCATGAAGGCGATCTTGAAGCCGACGCCGGTCAGGGTGACGACGCCGATCACCACGCCGGCCAAGCCGCCGCGACCGTCACCGCCAGCGATTGCCGGGCGCCCGACCCAAAGCCCTCATAGATCCCGGCGGTTTCCTTGACGCCTTCCAGCACGCCCGCCGCCATGATCCGCTGGATCAGATAGACCGCCATGCAGGCTGCGATGGCCCGGAAGGCCGAGATCGCGTTCGCCGTCAATCCGCCGATCGGGGAATAGGGTCCGCCGTGCCGCCGGTGCCGATGCGGAAGAACGACATCTCTTGTGCCGTGGCAGTCTGGCCCAGTCCGGAGGCGATGGCGAAGGCTTCGAACACTATCCTCAGGTTCAGGGGCTTATCCCTGCTTTCCTGACTGCCCGAACTCTGCCGAGCCCAGAGGCGGCGCCCCCGACAACCGTTCAGATCCGCCGAATTGCCGCCGTGACGCACCGTCCCGCCGCGCAACGGCCCGTTCGTGCCTGGCGTGGCGGGCAGGACGCGCGGGTGAGCTTGACATTCGGGACCGAAAGCCGCTGTTTCCCGGTCGTGGCGACAGGGAAAGAGGCGACCGATGGAACTCGACCGGATAGAAGCAGTCCTGGGGACAATCGGCGGCATCGTCTGGGGGCCCTATCTTCTGATCCCGCTGCTGCTGGGGACCGGGCTTTACCTGACCTTCCGCTTGCGGGGCATCCAGCTGCTCCGGCTGGGCGCGGCGCTGCGGCTGGGCCTGCTGAAGCGCAAGGATGACGATGCCGAGGGCGACATCTCGCAATTCCAGGCGCTGACCACCGCCATGGCGGCGACCGTCGGCACCGGCAACATCGTCGGCGTGGCGACGGCCATCGCGGCGGGCGGGCCGGGGGCGCTGTTCTGGATGTGGGTCACGGCGATCCTCGGCATGGCCTCGAAATATGCCGAGGCCTTCCTGGGCGTGCGCTTCCGCATCACCGACGAGGTGGGCGAGAAGAACGGCGGCCCGCAATATTATCTGGAGCGCGGCATCCGCAACGGCTTCGGCAAGGTGCTGGCGCTGAGCTTCGCGGTCTTCGCCGTCTGCGCCTGCTTCGGCATCGGCAACATGACCCAGGGCAATTCCATCGCCTCGAACCTGGAGCGCAGCTTCATGATCCCGACCTGGATCACCGGGGTCGTGCTGGCCGGGCTGACGCTGGTGGTGCTGGTCGGCGGCATCAAGTCCATCGGCCGGGTGACCGCCGGGCTGGTTCCGGTGATGATCCTGTTCTACGTGCTGGGCGCGCTTTACATCCTGCTGGTCAACATCCAGGCGGTGCCCGCCGCCCTGGGCGAGATCTTCTCGCAGGCCTTCACGGGCACGGCGGCGACCGGCGGGTTCCTGGGTTCCACGATCATGGTCGCGGTGCAGTTCGGCGTGGCGCGCGGCATCTTCTCGAACGAATCCGGCATGGGCTCGGCCGCCATCGCCGCGGCCTCGGCGCAGACCACCCATCCGGTGCGCCAGGGTCTGGTGTCGATGACCCAGACCTTCATCGACACGATCATCGTCGTGTCCTGCACCGGCCTCGTGATCATCACCACCGGCGTCTGGAGCGAGATCGACCCGCAGACCGGCGTGCAGATCTCGCCCTCGATCATGACCGGGCAGGCCTTCACCCACGGGCTGCCGGGGCAGTGGGGGCATTGGATCGTCACCATCGGCCTGGTGCTGTTTGCCTATTCGACCATCCTGGGTTGGGCCTATTACGGCGAACGCAACCTGGAACGCCTGGTCGGTCATCGCGGCGTGATGCCCTTCCGCATCCTGTTCTCGCTGGCGGTGCTGCTGGGCTGCACGGTGCAACTGGGCGTGGTCTGGAGCTTCTCGGACGTGATGAACGGGCTGATGGCCATTCCGAACCTGATCGGCCTGTTGATCCTGTCCGGCCTGATCGCGCGCGAGACCCGCTTCTACCTGCGCCACGATCCCCGGCTGGAGGCCGATCGCCAGCAGATCGAGGCATTCATGAAGGGCCAGCCCGGCTGGGAAGAATGGAAGGCAAGCGAGCGGTCCTAGCCGCGCGCGGCGGCCAGGGCGCGCGAACCTTGCGCGGTTCTATGCTGAGGCTCGTCAGAGGATAACTCACCAGGCTGTCGGCGAGAGAGGCGCAAGCCGGAAGATCAGTTCTGCCGGCAGCCGGGGCGCGGCGTTCCCCTGACGTGACCCCTGCATGACAGAGTGTCCCGTAAAGGTTGCATTTCGTTTGCTTCTTTTGCTAACCTCCAAGGGCAGGGGTGGAGCCGAGTCACCCCCAGACTCAGGAGGCAGCCATGTCGGATCGACATGCCACCCAACCCGAGGGGCAAGCGCCCAGCCGCCGCAGAGAGCTGGCGCAGTTCCTTTTGCTGGCTTTCGGCATCTGGCCGGTGGTCGCGGTGGCGATCGTGGGCGGCTACGGGTTTCTTGTCTGGATGTATCAGCTGATCGCCGGACCTCCTGGGCCCTCGGGGCATTAGTCCGTGTCCGCCGGTCCCGCCCTGTCGCGCCGGGATGTGCTGCGCGGCGCCACCTGCCCGGCGCCGTTTCTGCCGCGTCCTCCTGGCGTCACCGCCGCCTCGGTTGCGGCCTGCACCGGCTGCGGCGCCTGCGTCCAGGCCTGTCCGCAGGCCGTCCTGGCCCTGACGCCCAGGGGCGTCGCGCTGCGGCCCGAGGCGGGGGAATGCGTCTTCTGCGGCGATTGCGCGGCGGCCTGTCCCGAGCCGGTCTTCGCGGCCGACCGCCGCATGGCGCATGTGATGCGGATTTCGGCCGACTGTTTCGCCCATGCGGGCATCTCTTGCATGTCCTGCCGTGACGCCTGTCCCGAACAGGCGATCGCCATGCAGCCCAGGATCGGCGCGCCCTTCCTGCCGCGCATCGACGCGGCCGCCTGCACGGGCTGCGCGGCCTGTTCGGCATCCTGTCCCGCCGGGGCGATCCTGGCAGTCGCGCGCGAGGCCGAGGATGCGTAAGCCGCGCTGGCATGTCTCGTCCGCCGTCGTGACGGTCGCCCCGGACGCGATGCCCGCCGTCCGGGACCGGGTGGCCGGAATGGACGGGGTCGAAATCCACGGCGGCGACGCAACCCGCCTGATCGTCACCATCGAGGGCGACAGCACCGGCAGGCTGGGCGACCGGCTGACCGAAATCAATCTGATCAAGGGCGTTCTGGCGGCCAGCATGGTCTTCGAGCACGCCGAGGACAAGGAGGAAACCTCATGCCGCTGGACCTGACCCGCCGCCAGCTTCTCAAGGCCCATGCGGCGGCGCTTGCCGCCTCGGCCGCCGGGCTGCCGCAGGCGGCCCTGTCCCAGCCCGTCGCGGGCGGGGTCGAGGCGCTGAAGATCCACTGGTCCAAGGCCCCCTGCCGATTCTGCGGCACCGGCTGCGGCGTGATGGTCGGCGTCAAGGAGGGCAAGGTCGTCGCCACCCACGGCGACATGCAGCACGAGGTCAATCGCGGCCTGAACTGCGTCAAGGGCTATTTCCTGTCCAAGATCATGTATGGCGAGGACCGGCTGACCACGCCGATGATGCGCAAGACGAACGGCCAGTTCGACAAGAACGGCACCTTCGAGCCGGTCAGCTGGGACGAGGCCTTCGACCTGATGGCCGAGCGGGTCAAGAAAGTCCTGGCCGAGAAGGGGCCGGAAGGCATCGGCATGTTCGGGTCGGGCCAGTGGACCGTGCTGGAGGGCTATGCCGCCACCAAGCTGATGCGGGCGGGGTTCCGGTCGAACAACCTCGACCCCAATGCGCGCCATTGCATGGCCTCGGCGGCGGTGGCCTTCATGCGCACCTTCGGCATCGACGAGCCGATGGGCTGCTATGACGATTTCGAACACGCGGATGCCTTCGTGCTGTGGGGATCGAACATGGCCGAGATGCATCCGATCCTGTGGACCCGGCTGGCCGACCGCCGCCTGGGCACGCCGGGCGTGAAATGCGCGGTTCTGTCCACCTTCACGCATCGGTCGATGGACCTGGCCGACATCCCGATCGTCTTCAAGCCGGGCACCGACCTGGCGATCCTGAACTATATCGCCAACCACATCATCCAGACCGGGCGGGTGAACCAGGACTTCGTGGACCGGCACACGGTCTTCAAGAAGGGCGCCACCAATATCGGCTATGGCCTGCGCCCCGAACACGAACTGGAACTGGCCGCCACCGGCGCCGGCAATCCCGGCCTGATGGAGGACAGCGATTTCGAAGCGTTCAAGGCCCATGTCTCGACCTATACGCTGGATTACGTCAGCGAGCTTTCGGGCGTCGAGCCGGGCTTTCTGGAGGAACTGGCCGAGCTTTACGCCGATCCCGACCGCAAGGTCATGTCGCTGTGGACGATGGGCTTCAACCAGCACGTCCGGGGCGTCTGGGCCAACCAGATGGTCTACAACATCCACCTGCTGACCGGGAAAATCTCGGAACCCGGCAACTCTCCTTTCTCGCTGACGGGCCAGCCCTCGGCCTGCGGCACGGCGCGAGAGGTCGGCACCTTCGCCCACCGCCTGCCCGCCGACATGGTGGTCACAAACCCCGAACATGTCGCCCATGCCGAGGAACTGTGGAAGCTGCCGCACGGACTGCTGAACACCAAGCCGGGCTTCCACGCCGTTCAGCAGGATCGGATGCTGAAGGACGGGGTGCTGAACTTCTACTGGATCCAGGTGAACAACAACCTGCAAGCCGCGCCCAATTCGCAGAACGAGACCTATCAGGGCTATCGCAACCCCGACAACCTGATCGTGGTGTCGGACGCCTATCCGACGGTGACGGCGATGGCCGCCGACATCATCCTGCCCGCCGCCATGTGGGTCGAGAAGGAGGGCGTCTATGGCAATGCCGAACGGCGCACCCATGCCTGGCACCAGTTGGTTGACGCGCCGGGCGAGGCGCGGTCGGATCTGTGGCAGCTTGTCGAATTCTCGAAACGCTTCACCACGGACGAGATCTGGCCCGCCGAGATCCTGGACGCGAACCCGGACTTCCGCGGCAAGACCCTGTTCGATGTCTGCTTTGCCAACGGCCAGGTGGACCAGTATCCGTTGGACCAGGTGCGCGCGGATTACCCCAACCAAGAGGCGCGGGATTTCGGCTTTTACCT
Organism: Paracoccus sp. 22332; assembly: GCF_052045125.1. Taxonomy (NCBI): domain Bacteria; kingdom Pseudomonadati; phylum Pseudomonadota; class Alphaproteobacteria; order Rhodobacterales; family Paracoccaceae; genus Paracoccus; species Paracoccus sp. 22332. The sequence goes on along the minus strand of NZ_JBQEOI010000041.1, from coordinate 6,693 downwards.
CCAGAAGGGCCTGTTCGAGGAATATGCCAGCTTCGGGCGCGGCCACGGCCACGACCTGGCGCCCTATGACGTCTATCAAAGCGACGAGGTGCGCGGGCTGCGGTGGCCGGTGGTGGACGGGCAAGAGACCCGCTGGCGCTTCCGCGAAGGCCACGACCCCTATGTGAAGCCGGGCAAGGGGGTCGATTTCTATGGCAATCCCGACGGCCGGGCGGTCATCATCGCCGTGCCCTACGAGCCGCCCGCCGAAAGCCCCGACGACGAATTCGACATGTGGCTGGTGACGGGCCGGGTGCTGGAACATTGGCATTCCGGGTCGATGACCATGCGAGTCCCCGAGCTTTACAAGGCCTTCCCCGGCGCCAAGGTCTTCATGAACGCCATCGACGCGCGCGAACGCGGCCTGAACCAGGGGATGGAGGTGCGCATCGTCTCGCGCCGGGGCGAAATCCGCAGCCGGGTCGAGACGCGCGGCCGCAACCGGATGCCGCCCGGCGTGATCTTCGTGCCCTGGTTCGACGCCAGCCAGCTGATCAACAAGGTGACGCTGGACGCGACCGACCCGATCTCGAAACAGACCGATTTCAAGAAATGCGCCGTGCGGGTGGAGCCGGTGTGATGGGACAGCTTCGCCTTTCGATCGCGCTTGCCGCCTGTTTCTCTGCCAGCTTCGTGATGGCGCAGAACGTCCCGGAACTGTCCGGCCCGCAGCCCGATCCGATGCGGTCGGTGCCCGCCGCGCCGATCGCGCAGTTCGTCACCGACGACGTGCGGCAGATGCGCGCCTATCCCGAACAGCCGCCGGTCATTCCCCATTCGATCGAAGGGTATCAGCTGTCGGTCAACACCAACCGCTGCATGTCCTGCCACACCCGAGAGATGACCCAAGGGTCGGGCGCGCCGATGATCTCGATCACCCATTACATGACGCGCGAGGCGCAGATGCTGGCGGACGTGTCGCCGCGCCGGTATTTCTGCACCCAGTGTCATGTGCCCCAGGCCGACGCCCCGGCGCTGATCGGCAACACCTTCACCGACATGTCCGAACTGGGTGCGACCGGCGCGGGGAGTGAGTGAGATGCGCCGGATCCTGCAACCCTTCCGCTGGTTCTGGCGCGTCCTGTGGACCCCTGCGGGCACGCTGGGCCTGGGCTTCCTGACCCTAGGCGGCTTTCTGGGCGGGGTGATCTTCTGGGGCGCGTTCAACACCGCGCTGGAATTCACCAATACCGAGGGCTTCTGCATTTCGTGCCACGAGATGCGCGCCAACGTCTATGAAGAGATGTCGCGCACGGTCCATTACTCGAACCGTTCCGGGGTGCGGGCGGGCTGTCCGCAATGCCATGTGCCCCATGACTGGACGGACAAGATCGCCCGCAAGATGCAGGCCTCGAAAGAGGTCTGGGGCAAGGTCTTCGGCACCATCGACACGCGGCAGAAATTCCTGGAACACCGGCTGGTGATGGCCAAGCGCGAATGGGCGCGGCTGAAGGCGAATGACAGCCTGGAATGCCGCAACTGCCATTCCGCCATCGCGATGGACCTGGGGCGGCAGGCCCCGCGCGCGGCCGAAATCCATTCGACCTATCTGCTGTCGGGCGAACGCACCTGCATCGACTGCCACAAGGGCATCGCCCACGAACTGCCCGACATGACCGGCATCGAACCCGGCTGGACCGTTCCCGCCGACCTTCAGGGAGAGACCCAGCCCGGCCTGACCCCCGCCGAGGAAATCCAGAGCTTCCTGCGCCAGGCGCCGGCGGAGTGATACCGCCGCCCGCCCGGCATTTCATCGCCGCATAGGGCAGCTTTCCCGACCTGAGCCTGCCATCGACCCGATCTGCGGCAGAGGCCGGTCCGCGCAGGCACCCTGCGCCGCAAGGCGGATGGAAAAGGGCGGCTAACCGGCAGAAGTCGCGAAAAAATTTCCTTTCATTAATCTTTTGTTAATCATTTTCCGGCCAGAAGGTCCCGCTGCCCTGTTTTCGGGCAGTGAAAGATCATGGTTGAGTCGTCGATGTCCAAAAACTTTGCCCGCAGTGTCCGCCGCAATTTCGCTTCTCACCGGGTCTTCTTCCAAGCATTTCTCTCGATCCTGCTGGGCTTCTGGCTCCTGGCTTTCAGCGTGCAGGGCGCTGCGGCGCAGGCGGTCGATTGGGTGGTCAACGTCAACGATTCGACTTCGGATCCCTCGCCTGCGGGCGGGCTGATCGATTATTCGATCCGCATCACCAATGACGGCTTCAACGCAGCGCCCGCGACCTCGCTGAGCCTGACGGTCCCCTCCGGCACGGTGCTGGAGGCGGCGACCGGGGCCATTACCGGCTGCGCGCCCCTGCCGGCGACGGGACCGGCCACGGTTACCTGCCCCGTGCCTGCGCTGGCGGCGGGGGCGGACGTCAGCTTCACGGCGCATCTGCGCAGTTCGGTGCAGGGCACGATCGCCTTTGGCGCCGCGGTCCCGGCCACTGCGGGCACGGCGACCGACACCCAGCCCGGCAACAACGCCGTGACCGAGAATACCAGCATCACCGCGGGCGCCGATATCGCGCTGGAGATGACCGGGCCGGATTCGGCGGCGGCCGGGTCTGTCGTGACCTACGCGCTGGCCGCGACGAACAACGGCCCCGATGCGGTCAGCAACCTGACGCTGACCTTCCCGGTCCCGACCGGCCTTGCCAACATCATCCCCCCGTCCGGCTGCACGCTGGACGGCGGCACCTATCGCTGCGCCATCGCCGGTCCGGTCGCGGTCGGCGCGACGGTGACGCAGAACTTCCAGGCGCAGATCGTCGCGGCCTCCGGCTCGACCATCACCCCGGCGGCCAGCATCGGCGGCGGTACGCCCGACGACCCGATCCCCGATAACAACGCCGCGCTGAAAAATACCGAGATCCAGGCCGGCAGCGACCTGTCGATCGTTAAATCCCGCGCGCCCTCGGGCACGATCCTGGTGGGCGATCAGGTCACCTTCACGCTGACCCCGCGCTATTCCGGTGACAGCCCGCAGGGGATCACGGTCACCGACAGCCTGCCCGCGAATTACAGCATCGTCTCGGTCACGGCGCCGGGCTGGTCGGCGACCACGGCGGGGCAGACGGTGACGGCGACCCGCGCTTCGGGCACCGGGTCAGGGGCGAATGTCGCGTTGGGGCCGATCACCATCGTCGCGCAGGCTGACACGCCGGGCAGCATCGTCAACACGGCGCAGATCTCGGCCACGACCGCCGATCCGAACCCTGCCAACAACAGCGACGACGATGGCGGCGTGACCATCGAGGCGCCGCGCGTCGACCTCCGCGCCAACAAGAGGGGGCCGTCTCCGGCGCTGTATGTCGTGGGCCAGAGCTATGATTTCGACATCAGCACCAGCAATGTCGGCAATGCGCCCTTCTCGGGCCAGTTGACCATGACCGACCATCTGCCGGCCGGGATGACGGTGACGAGCGCCGCTCTGAACGGTTGGACATGTCCCGCCCTGCCGGTGGCCGGGCCCGCGAATCTGACCTGTACGCGGGACTATGCACCGGGCTCTCCGCTGGGCGTGGGCGCCCAGACGCCAATCGTAGGGCTGACCGCCACCGTGACGGATGCGGGGGCGCAGCCCAACGGGCTGACGGTCGGTTCTCCCGACCTGCCGGACGAACAGAACACCGCCAACAACAGCATTACATTCGGCGGCACCGCGGCCCAGCCCGCCAACAGCGCCGATCTGCGCGTCATCAAGACGGCCAACCTTGCGACCGTCGCCTCGGGCGACGAGATCCAGTTCACGCTGGAGATCGTCAATGACGGCCCGACCCAGGCGACCTCGGTCGCGGTTACGGACGAGTTGACCGGGCTGATCAACAATGCCGCGGGGCCGGCCGCCGGCTTCGTCGGCTATTCGGTGACGAACGGCAGTGCGACCGGCCTGTCCTGCTCTTCGGCCAGCAGCGGGTCCACAGGCCGCCGCGCCACCTGCTCGATCGCCACGCTGCCGGTCTGCACGGCCGGAACAGGTGACTGCCCGCGCATCGTGCTGACCGTCCGGCCCGGCGGGGACGCGGGTTCGCGCACCAACACGGCCAGCGCGATGTCCGCCGACACGCCCGATCCGGTCCTGGGCAATAATGCGGGCAGCGTCAGCCATGCCGTGACGGCGCGGACGGACGTGACCGTCAGCAAGGTCGCCATCTCCACCACTCCTCCGGCGGTGGGCCAGCCCTTTGATTATCTGATCACCGCACGCACCCTCAATAACGGGTTGTCGTCCGCTCAGAACGTCACCATCACCGATACGCTGCCCGCAGGGATGACTTTCATCTCGGCCACGCCCAGCAGCGGCAGCTGTTCGGTCAGGCCTGGGGCGAACACGACGACCGGGCCGGGCAACGACACCGTTACCTGCAACCTGGGCGTGATCGGCGTGAACGCGCAGCGCACGGCGACGATCCGGCTGCGGCCGAACCTGGGCTTGCAAGGCGGGACGGTGACCAACACCGTCGCCGTCTCGACCTCGACGGCCGAGACCGACACCAGCAACAACGTCTTCTCGCTGGAAACCGTCATAGCCAATCCGCAGGTCGACCTTCTGATCAACAAGACCGACAGCGTCGATCCGCTGCCGGTGGGCGACAGTACGGTCTATCACCTCACCGTGACCAATTCCGGCCCTTCCGTGGCGACCAACGTGGTGGTGACGGACGACATGCCGACCGACCATATCGCCTATCAAAGCTATGCCGTGTCGAACGATGGCACCTGCGGCACGTTGCCCACGCCGGGAACGTCGGGCGGCAAGCTGATCTGCAGCTTCCCTGTGCTGGAGGTCAACGAAAGCCGCCGGATCGACATCACGGCGCAAGGCCTGTCCAAGGGCGTCCCCATGAACCGCGCCGCAGTCACCTCGGACGAGACGCAGGGCGGGTTCGAGCCGAACGCCGCCAACAATGCCACGCAGCAGGCAACGACGCTGCGCACCCGCGCCGATGTCGAGGTGGTCTCGAAGACCGCCACTCCGGCTACCGTCAACCTTCGTGATCCCTTCCAGTTCGTGATCGACGTCCGCAACAACAGCGGGGTCGGCTTGGACGAGGCCGACGATGTGGTCGTCACCGACAACCTGCCCAGCGGGACCGAGCTGATGGGCACCCCGACCGTCACCGTCACCAGCGGCACCGCCAGCACCGCGTCGTGCACGGGCAGTTCGGGGGCGACCAGCTTCAGTTGCCAACTGGGCACGATGAGCCCCGGCGCTACGGTCCGCATCGCCGCGCCGACGCGCGTGGTCACGGTGACCTCGACCGGGCAGGAATTCACCAACACCGCCAGCATCGACACCTCGTCCTTCGAGGCGGATCAGACGAACAACAGCAATTCCGGTATCGTGACCGTGGGCGCAAGCTCTCTGGCGGGGCGCGTGTTCCGCGACTTCGACAACAATGGCGCGCCGGATGCCGACGATACCGGAATTTCCGGTCTCAGCGTGACGCTGAGCGGCACGGCCTTCGACGGCACGCCGATCACCCGGACCGTATCGACCGCAGCGGATGGCAGCTATGCCTTCTTGGGCATCCCCGAGGGCACCTACAGCATCACCCATGCCGCCATCGGCGAGACGCAGTTGCAAGACGGCGACACGACCGCAGGCAGCGCGGGCGGCACCACGGCGCCGACCACGATCAGCGGTATCGCGCTGCCTGCGGCGACGCCTGCGTCAGGCTATCTGTTCCCCAAGGTGCCGCAGGCCCTGATCGGCATCGCCAAGCACCGCAGCAGCGGGCCGCAGATCCAGGCCGACGGCAGCTTCACCGCAAGCTTCGGCCTGACCGTCCGCAACCCCTCGCTGGAACCGCTGGAAGATATCCAGGTCACCGACCCGCTGGCCGGTGGCGCGCCCGCCTTCGGCAGCTTCGCGGCGCTGTCTGATCCCGCGACCGATCCGCTGGCGCCCGGCAGCTACACCATCGTCGGGGCGCCTTCGGGAAGCTGCGGCGGGGCGAATGGCGGCTTCGACGGGGCCTCGGACCGGGTGGTGGCCAGCGGCTTCACCCTGGCGGCGGGCGCGCAATGCAGCCTGTCCTTTCCAGATCCGCGTGCGACCCTCGGCGCCGATGCCGCCGGTCCAGGCCTCGGGCGGCAATTACGAGAACCTGGCCGATGTCGAGGGCACCGGCGCGCTGTCGGGCCAGACCCGCGCCACCAACCCCGACCTGGCCGACCGTTCGAACAACGGCACGACGGTGCAGCCGGGCGTGGTCTCGCCGACGCCGCTGGCCCCGGCCTTCGCGCCGTCCCTGACGCTGGTGAAGACGGCCGATGCCTCGGCCCTGTCCGCCCCGCCGGCGGTGGGCGACCGGATCACCTACAGCCTGACGGTGCAGAATACCGGCAACGTGACGCTGACGAATGTGGCGGTCACCGACCCGATGCTGGGCGCGATCACCGGCAGCCCGCTGGCCTCTCTGGCGCCGGGCGCGTCCCAGGTGCTGACCGCGAGCTATGATCTGACCCAGGCCGATCTGGACGCGGGTCAGGTCGAGAATACCGCGACGGCCGAAGGCGAGGCGCCGGACGGCAGCACGGTCGATGATGTTTCTGGCACGGACGCGACCAATGACGATCCGACCATCACCAGCCTGACGGCGCAACCCGCGATCACGCTGGTCAAGGCGGCCGATGCCTCGGCCCTGTCCGCCCCGCCGGCGGTGG
>NZ_JBQEOI010000040.1:0-24114 GCF_052045125.1 Paracoccus sp. 22332 | reverse complement strand
TTAAAGCGTTTCGGTAAAAACGTGAATCGCAGAGGGATTCCTGCAAGACCCAGTTTGTGCTCCTCTTGTTCGGGGAGGATGGGTCATGTCAGCACCTTTGCCGAATGCGCTTCGGACGCGGTTTCAGCGGTATATTGAAGAGGGACTGAGCGGCCGTGCCGCAGCCATGCGCTTGAAGGTGTCAGCTGCAACAGGCGCACGGTGGGCACAGTTGATCCGGACACGCGGTCACGCTCATCCCGCGCCTCAGGGCCGCCCTCTTGGGCGAGGCAAGCTCGCGCCCTATCAGGCGTTGTTCGAGGAACTGGTCACCCAGGATCCTGACATCACGCTCTTCGAGCTGCGCGACGCCCTAGCGATGGCGGAAGGTGTCGAAGTTCACCATTCCTCCATTGCCGCGCTGCTGTCGCGGCTCGGCTTCACCTATAAAAAAAATCGCTGGTGGCCAGCGAACGGGGCCGCGCAAGGGTAAGGCAGGCCCGGCACGATTGGTTGACGCGCCGCTTGCCTGCAATGCGGCGCCAGCCGGAACGGCTTGTGTTCATTGATGAGACGTCCATCAAAACGAACCTTACCCGCCTCCCTGGTCGCGCTCCCTGCGGTGAGCGGCTCGCCATGGACGCGCCCTTCGGACACTGGAACAGCCAGACCTTCATTGCAGGACTGACCCAGAACGGCCTGATTGCCCCTTGGGTCATCAAGGGCGCGATGGACGGACCTGCCTTCGCCGCCTACGTCGAAAAGGTTCTGGTGCCGGAACTGATGCCCGGCACTGTTGTCATCCTGGACAACCTCGCGACACACCGGAACGTCGAGGCAGCCAAAGCCATCAAGCAGGCTGGCTGTTGGTTTCTCTACCTGCCGCCATACTCCCCAGACCTGAACCCCATCGAGCAGGCGTTCTCGAAGCTCAAAGCGCATCTGCGCAAGGTCGGCGCACGCACCTTTACCGAACTGTTCGACGCGCTCCGAGACATCTGCGGAATGTTCACGCCCGCTGAGTGCTGGAACTACTTTCAGGCAGCTGGCTATGTCGCAGGTTAATCCCGAAACGCTTTAGGCTGCGTGGGGAAACGGGAGCAGGACCGCGCCGCAGCGGGCGATTGACCCGGCTGCTCACTTGGGCTTTTTCGTCTTTGGTGCCGAGTCGATCGCCCGCGCGGACGGGTTCGTCTCGAAAGGCAGAAGCATGTGGAGGACGAGCACGTGCCCGGTCGCGTGCGAGGTGACCAGCGAGCCGGTGACGTGGGCTCCCTCGAGATCGAGCTTCTCAAACGGCCCGACGGCAGTTAAGGATGTGGCGTTCTTCTGGATCTCCTTGAGCCAGTGGGCGTCGTCGCGCCGGACCGAATAGCCGAGCATCATCCCGACGTGCTGGTCGGTGTAGGGTTCCGCGTCGGCGAAGCGGAGGAGACCGTTCTTTCCGCAGTAAGCAGAAACGTCCGCTCCGCCAAAGAGCACCTTGGCCTCAATCCTTAGATCGAGTTCCGGCACGACGAGAGACCTGACTTGGATGTCGGTCGTGTAGGCCTTTGAGCCAACCTTGTTTTGCTTCTTGCGGGGCTGCTGTTGGACGAAGCAGACCTGATACCGGCTGATTAGGTGCTCCGGCGGAGCAGCAGCGCGGACGAGTTCGAGCGCGCGGACGAGAGGATCGGTGATTCCGTTCTCCAGGGGCAGCACGACGTCCGACCCCTTAGCCTTGCGCGATCCGCTCGCCCAGTATCCTGCAGCGGCAGTGTGGTCGAATCCCAGGCCATGCGCGCTGAGGATGTCCGCTGCCTGCCGCAGCGCGTCGCATGCCATTGCCGCGAATCGCTCCCAGCCCTTGGCGCGCGCGTCGCCGCCGACCGGCACGCGCGAATGGAATGCCGTCGTTGTCACGCAGCCATGATCTCCCGAACGGCCGAGAGCGCGTCCGCGTAGGCGCGCTCGACGGTCCAAGCAGACCGGACGTCGGGCTTAATCACGTCAATCCTAGTGCTGGTAGGGCCGCGCACCAGCCGGAGCGTGGCCTCCTCACCGATCTGCAGCTGGTGGCTTGGTGCGGGCGGGGCCGCTTCTCCTCCGATGGTGATGCGGTAGGCGAGACAGCCTGCTTCAGCATCGGCGAATTCGACGCTGATCTCTTCGGGCAGCAGCGTCGCGATCTGATCGCGCAAGACCGCCACATAGGCGTCGCGTGCGCCGTCGTCGGTCGGATTGGAGCCTGCGGCCGGCCGACGGCCGTCTTGATAGCCTTCGCGCAGATTGTGATGCTCAGCGACGGCGACCTCGAAGAGCGCGGTCTGGCCGAAGCGAGACCGGCAGAACGAAGTGAAGGCCTCGTCGTCGAAGCCGGTGATGGGGTTCGCAAGCAGGTCCTGCACGTCGCAATAGGGAAAGGGAAGGCTGCGCAGGTCCTTTGCTTCGAACCGGCGCTGGTCGAAGACCCAGAGTCGGCCGAAGAGGGCGAGGAGGTATCTACCCACGCTTGTCCTTGGGAATTCCCCGATCTCGCGGAGCGCGGCTACCTTGTCCTGCCGGGAGAGTGGTCCACCGGTGAAGTAAATGCCGAGCAACGACGATGAGTATGCGGCCGGTCCGTGGACCAGCAGGAAGTCTGACTGCGCCCGTGACATGAGAATCATCGGCCCCTCGAAGGCGGTCCGAAATGAGGCCGGGACTTGTGCCATAAGCTCCGGCGGAAGTACGTAGTCAGGTTCTGTGCCCGGAAGGTCGCCCAGCCGCAGACGGTAGTGGTTGGACTTAGTGTTGAGAAGCATGGCCGCCGGGAGACCAGTCTCCCTGGGGCTGCCGCCCCGCTTCACAGCGATCGAGGCGGATTCCATGAACGCTCCCAGTGACCGGGCCGCGCCGTCGCGCGAGTTCGATAGTACCGAAGCCAGCTGACGGTCGAGTGGCTGTAGCATGAGGTCCCGGAACCATTCGTGTCCCGGAAGGACGAGGTCGGCCTGCCGGAATCGCTCCACCTGTCCGCGATCGACCACGATTGCCCACGGGACGCCATCGCGGCCGACGGGCTGACTGGAGGGTTTCGGAGAGTAGCGCCAAGTCCAATCGAGCGGTTCGGGAGCCTTTGGGGTTGCAAAGACGACTGTCGCGGCCTCGCGCGCGTTCGCAAACAGCTTTTCGCGAAAGTGGGCGAGATTGGTTATGCCGATGATGCGGGAGGCATCGGCGAGCGCTGCGGGAAACGCGGTCGCGGACGGGGCGATGAACGACTTGGTTGGCAGGACCATCGCAACGTGGCCGTTAGGCGCACACAGGTCGCGCAACGCTCGCCAGTAAAACACTTCCGCCATGCCGTCTTTGGGCGAGACGAGGCTGCCGTTCTTCGCCATGGCGATGCGCGCGCGATAGGTGCTGGCCTTGGAGAGTTCAGGAACCTTCGTCCACGGCGGGTTGGCGAGGACATGCGTCGCCTTGCGGCGCAGGCCCTGGGGGAGGGTGTCGAAGGCGTCCTGCGTACAGACTCGGCTAGCGAGTTTCGGGAACAAACGCGGTTGGTCCGCTATCGGCGGCAAATCACGCAGTGTGAGCCCGGGCAGGTAGTCGAGCATCGTGAGATAGAGGCTGAACCTGGCGACGTTGGTCGCCTGCATTTTGATTTCGAACCCGGCGATGCACCGGGCCAAGGTTTCATGCAGCAGCCGGGCGGATAGGGCGTTGCCCTCCGACCGCTGCTTCTCCACGATGCGCCTGAAGGCTGCAACGAGGAACGCCCCGGAACCGCATGCTGGATCGACGACGAGCGAATCGGCGTCGAAGGGGTGCAGATGGTCGATCTCATCGACGACATAGTCGACGAGGAACGGTGGCGTGTAGAACGCGCCGTCCTCCTTCTTGCCTTCGCCGTTCTCGAGTTCGAAGAAGCACTCGTACAGAGCAGAGATGGTCTCGGTTCGGATCGTCGCGTAATCGACGTCGAGGAAGCCGTACTGGATTTGGTCGCCTTGCGCGTCGTCCGCCCGAAGGACACGGCGAACATAATGGAGTGTTTCCGGTCCGATGCGCTTCCGATCAGCCGTTCCAATCGGGAAGATCGAGCCGTTGAGTTGTTCGTCGATGGCGTCGAAGAGCCGCCACGTCTGGATGGCGGGCCACCGGGTAGTCGGCGTGCGTCCGTCCTCTACTCTTTCGTCCAAGACCACATTCGGGCACGCTGGCCGGCCGTCGACCGTTAGGCGGTCGATCCAAGCTTGGTCGATGACGCCGCGATCGGCGAGCACGTAGAGGTAGAGGAACCGGCCGACAAGCGCGTTAACTAGGTCGCGCCGGTCGTGAAGCCGACGGTCCCGGCGCACGGTGGCGTCGCTAAGCTCCCGAACGGCACGGCCGAGACGCTCGTCGACGCGGGTCGGGACGTGAAAGTCTCGCCACGACGCCGAACTCCGGAGCGCGGCCGCCGTCAGGGATGCGAGCGCGGCGGGCAGACCGCCGTCAAGCTCCGACCAAGGCCATTGCGTCTTCTTCCGGTAATCGAATCCGTTGCGGATCTCAAACCCCTTCTCAGTTGCGATCAGCAGGAGCGGTGCAACAGACTGGGACCATACCGCCCTGTGCACGGCGTCTGCATTCCCGGAGAGGGCGGCGGCAACATAGAGGACCGGGACGCGGCGGGTCGATCCGGAACCGAGCGATGACATGGGGCAGAACGCGCCGACGAGGCCCATCCGCTCGAACGCCGAGCGGACCGGTTGGGCTACCTGGATCGACCCTAACGCGTCGGCACTCTTCAGAAAGTCGGGGTCGCCATGCAGTCCGAGCGCCTCGAGCAAGTGCTCCAGGCGGTCGGCAAATCCAGCCACAGTGGCGATGCCGGTGCCGGACGTCAAAGCTGCCTCCCCTTGGCCGGTTGCCCTAATGGGTGATACATCGTGGACGCGATCGCATCAAGATTCATTGTTCACAATCAGTAGTTTATCGCCTTGATGCAATTTTGTTCAGGAAGTTCAGGGGTTTAACCCGCCCCGTTCGGCCGATGCGGCCCCGCCATGTTGCGGGTGTTGAGGTCCACTAAACTGCTCATGGCTGACGTTTGTGGTGATCGCAGCGAACGGCCGCCCTCCGTCCAAACTTCAGGATTTGCTATCAATCTCTGCACCTCTACAACCCCGAACCTGCCGCCGCAGCACATGGTAATCCGCCATCATCCCCACGACCACGGAATCCCGCGGCATCGCCTCGATCTCCGCTGCCGCCCGTTCCTGCTCGGCCGCAGGATACTCGACCACCGGCGGACAGGCACCATGATCAGAACTTCCCGTCCCGCAGGCGCTCAGCAAGGTCATCGCGATCACGGGGCCGATCCGCCCCGGCTTCAAGCATGTGTCGCAGCGCATCATTGGTCCTTTCGAGGTTCTCGAGGCGCTCTGCCGCGCGCCCGGCTTTCTCGCCAGTGCGGCGCGCGCCGAGGGTGAAGAGAAGAATGGCGGCGGCGAGGGCCAGCCAGGGCACGGCCCGCCGCCACAGCGAGGCAAGGGCGGCGATCATCGCCGCCCCCGCTTCCAGTCGTCCAGCCGGGCGTAGATCGTCACCGCGATCCCGCCGAGGGCCAGGGCGACGAACAGCCAGCGGAGCGTGTCGAGGTGCCCGATCAGCGGTTGCACCGCGCCCTGTGCCTCGGCCAGCGCCTCCTGCACCACCTCGACGCCGGCCGCGCCGACGGTGCCGATCCCGGCCGCGCCGCCGCCCTTGATCGTGCGGCTGTCGGCCAGATGCTCGCGGGCAGGGGCCTGGTCGGGCGCGAAGCTGCTCGCCCGCGCCGGGAAGGGCTCGCCCCAAGCGCGGGCAGGGCCGGTGTCGATATGGATGAAGTTTGAGCGCGGATAGGTGCCGATGCCCTTGAATCCTGCCTTGCGGGCGGCGGCGATGAAGGCGGCGGGATCGTGGTTCGCCATCGAGATGTCGAAGGCGGTGCCCTCGAGATGCTTCGAGGCATTCGCGCCGCCGACCGTCTTGTTGTGCTCGGGGCTGCGATAGGCCGAATTCACGATCAGCGGCTTGGCGAGCGTCACGCGCAGTTCCTGCAGCCGGTTCAGTGCATCCTCGTTGACCAGCAGCTTGCCGGTGCCACGACAGGCGATTTCGGCGGGCGAGAAGTTCGGCCAGTGCCAGGCGGTCGCGGGCAGGTTCCGCCAATGTTGATAAAACGTCATGGGTCTCTCCAAATGAAAAACCCCGCGCGCTGGCGGGGTCGGGGTCGAAAGGCGGGGGCAGTGTTCGGCGTCAGTCGCGGGCGGGTCCGCTGCGTTCCAACAGGCGTTTGATGTCGGCGCGCATCTCGCGCAGCATCTCGTTCTGTTCCTTGCGGGTTTCCGAGATCGCCTGGCGGTCGGCGTCGAGCTGCTTTTCCAGCCGCGCTACCTCGCGCAGGGCAGTCTTGCTGCTGCCCTCAAGCCGCACGAGCCACACGCCCAGCCCGGTTGCCGCCATGATCGCGCCCCACCATTCGCGGATGGTATCCATGAAGCTCTCTCCCATGGGTTCAGCCCGGCGCGCTGCAGGTCAGATAATGGATGGCGATGCGTACCGCGCCGCCGGCAAAGCTGCCGCCATTGGCGGTGAGGCGCACGGGCGTGTCGGCATAGAAGGCGGTCGGCCCGATGACGCCGATATTGCTGCTGCCCACGGCCACGCCGAGCGAGCCGCCGAACTTCGAGGGCTCGCCGTTGACGCCGCAGTCGAAGGAGCTGGCCCCCAGCACCGCGGTCACGGTTCGTGCGGAGACGCCGAGCACGATGGCGCGGTTGGGGATCTGGATGGTCGAGTCCCGGCTGGCCCCGGAAAGGCCGGAGAGGGTTTCTTCCCGCACCGCCATGCCGGTGGTCGCGCCATTTGCCTCCCGCGCCACGGCGACCGAGGCTGCCTGCGCGATGAAGCCCATGGCATCCACCACGGGGATCCACGCCGATCCGGTCCAGACGATGGCCTGCGCCTCGTCCTCGATCCAGGCTATCCAGCCGGCGCTCGGCAGGATCCGCATCCAGGCGCCGTCGATCCAGTAGGCGATGGACCCCGCCCAGCCCGACCACGCACCACCCGCGCCGCTGGCGGGGATGTAGCGGTCGCCTTCGGCCGGGCTGGCTGGCGGCGTGGTCAGGTCGCGATCGAGGATCGCCAGCTGGACGATGCCGTCGAGCATGCGCAGCGCCTCGTTCAGGGTGACGTGTTTTTGCGCCTGCGCGGCCATGATGAAGGGCAGCGCCAGATGCGCTGTGGTGTCGGACATGGATTGTCTCCTGATCAGAACCAGAGGGTGGTGATGGGGGCGGCGCCGGCGCCGAAGGCCTGCCCGATCTGGGCAATGCGGACATCGAGGGACGCACCGGGGGCGAGCGGCGTGCCCCAATCGGCACTCTGCTGCGCCGCGGTGTAGACCACGCTGGAGGTCGAAGCTGTCAAGGATCTCTTGACGGTTGCGCCGTCGAGGATCTCGACCCGCCAGGACTCGCTTGCCTCGGACATCGGGATCTCGGCGGCGTTCCAGCTATCGGCCGCCAGCGAACGGTCACGTCGCTTCCAGCTTATGGTCAGGTCGCCGGGGCTGCGCGCGCGCCGCCACGGCTGCTCGACATGCACGGGCGCGAAGGGCCGCAGCCCGATGCCGCGCGGTGTGAAGGCCAGTGCGGCGAAGCTGTCATCGCTGACCGGACGGCTGGCCGGGCCGATGCGCCAGTTCCACGGCAGGCCCAGATCGGCCTCGGCGACAGGAAGCTCCGCCAGCGCCGTGTCCAGCACCACCACCCGCGCACCCGCGGACACCATGGCGGCCATGTCGACATCCGTGCCGCGCTGGCCGCGCAGCAGGCGCGAGAGGCGATAGCGGCCGGGTGCGATCAGTTCCGCCTCGGCGAATTGCAGAACCTCCCAGGCCCCGGAGGGCTGCTCGACCGCGATGCTGTTCTCGCCCCTGAACAGGCGTAGGTCGGTCACGCTTTCCAGCGTGCCGGTCGGCAGGTCCAGCCAGACCGAATTGCCGTAATCGAAGCGCGAGCCGGGGCCGGCATGGAGATCGGCCACCAGCTCGCCCATCCGCGCCCGGGCGCTGAATGTGGTCAGCAGGTCGAACCCATCCTGATCGGGGCTGCGGAACACCGCCATCCGGCCGGGCCATGGTCGGGCATGGGCGGCGATCAATGGGTGATGCGCGACATGATCCTCGGTCAGCTGCGGCAGGTCGAGAATCACCGCCAGCGGTGCCCCGAACACCACCGGCTGCGTCAGCGAGGCCGGGCGCGGACTGCCGGGCGGCAGATCATAGGCGTCCCGGTCCTGGCGGATGGCCTCAGTGCTGCGCGCCTCGGCATCCGAGGTGGAAATGATCCGCAGTTCCGAGTGTCGCCCATCGTGGTCGAGCGCGATCACGTCGCCCGGGTCCAGCGCCAGCCGCGATGGCGGCAGGCGGAAGGCGGCGGTTTCGCGGCCGATCCAGGCTTCCATCAGCGCCCGGCGGCAGCGCCGGTCGGCTTCCTCGGGCGGCACCGCCATCGGAAAGCTGTCCGAGGATACCCTGCTGGCGCTCACGGCAATGCGGCGGGACTCGACGGTGATGCCGTCATAATCCTCGTCCGCGCGCGCCACCTGCCATTTCAGGGCTTGCGGCAGCTCAGTTTCCTGACCGCGCGTCAGCTCCATGACGTCGCCTTGCGCCGCCACCATGTTGTCGGGGGCTATGGTCGCGACTGGGCGGCTGCCGCGCATCACGAACCTGATCCGGCCTTCGCTCTCGACCGCATCGAAACCGAAATGCCGCGCCAGCATGGTGATCGAGGTGCGGGGCGATTCCAGCGCCGAGATCACATAGCCATCGACAGCCCCGGTCAGGCCCGAAACATCAACCCACGCCTCGGGCAGCCCGGCGCGCAGGCAGAGCTGCCGCACCAGCGCCGCCAGCGACACCGCGCCCAGCCGCCCGGTCAGCCAGTGCCCGAGGCGCCAGTTCTCGCCATCGGCCCAGAGGCCACCAAGCTGCGGAAAGAACGGATAGGGCCGTGCATCCCAGGTCCATGCGGCGCTGTTGGCGATATCGACCATGCGCCCGCCATATTCGGTGGAGATTGGGTTGTTCGCGGGCGTGCCCCACCAGAGATAGCTGGCTTCCAGATAGGCCCGCTGGATGGCGTCGTCGCGCCAGCCGCGCGAAAAGTATGGGAAGAACGATTCCGAAGATTTCGGGTCGTGAAACACGTTCGGCTGGTTGGTGCCGCGATCCACCGCCGGGCAGCCGAGCTCGGTGAAGCGGATCGGCTTCGACTGCGGGATCCATGCGGTTGCGGCTGGCGATTCAATGCCGCCGGGTCGGTTGACGTGCTCGTTCGACCACCACGCACGGATATCCTTGGTGCGGAACACCCATGGCTTTCCCGCGGCACCGTCCGTGATCGGCGTGCGGTTCTGCGCGATCCGGTCGGCCTCGCTGGCGTAATACCAGTCGAACCCCTCGCCGCCGGCGATGTTCGATTGCAGGTAAGCCCGGTTATGGATCGAGGGCCAGACCTGCGCGTCGAGATGGTCCCAGCCGTCGCGCCAGTCCGAAAGCGGCATGTAATTGTCGATGCCGACGAAATCGACATTGGCATCCGCCCAGAACGGGTCGAGGTGAAAGAACACATCGCCACTGCCGTCGCTCGGGTGGTGGCCGAAATACTCCGACCAGTCGGCGGCGTAGCTGATCTTCGTGGCGGGGCCGAGGATCGCGCGGACATCTGCGGCGAGCGTGCGAAGTTCCTCGACGGCGGGATAGGTCGGCAGCGCATCGGTGAAATGGATGCCGTAGAAGCGGAAAGACGAATCCGGGCCGCCTTCCTCGATGTCGATGCGGATGGCGCGGATCTCGGACGCGTCCTTCCAGGCGGTGCCGCCACTTTGCAGGTCCCACATATCGACCACGGCGCGCGTCCTGATCCCAACGGCAACATCCCCGAACCGCGCCTGCCGGGCCAGCGACAGGGCCAGAGCGTCCGTCGAGAACAGGATCCGACCCAACCATGTCCCTGTCGTCCGTGCCGTGATGCGCTCGAAGTCGATGACCATGTATCGGACCTTGCGCCCGTCCATATTGATGGCCGCGCTATGTTGCAGGCGCGGATTCGCGTTGTTGGGCGTGAACGTCAGCGCGCCGCCCGAAACACCGCCCGTCGCGTGGTAAAGAGACCAGCCGCTGAGGCTGCTGTCGAAAGCCCAGCTTCGGCCAAACCGCGACGCCCGGATCTGCGTCAGCCCGCGCATCTCCGAGCCGATCAGGAAGGCATCGACGCCGCCCGCCGCCGCGCAGAGATGGGCGTAATGCAGGATCATGCGCCGGAAGCCCCAATCGTTGGCCGCGCCGATCCACGACACATCGTCGCCCGAGACCGCGAAATCGCTTGGCTGGGCCGTGCCGAAGAAGGCTGAAACCTGCTCAGCGGCCACCGTGGTCTTGTCCATGCTTCCGGCGAAACCGGCCGCTGGCGCGCAGGTGATCCGGCCGCGCCAGGGTAGCACCGGCTGGCCGATGCCGGCAGCATTGTCGCTGTATGGATCGGGCAATGTGTTACCGGCCGGGATATCCATCATCACGAACGGATAGAAGGTCACCTTGAGCCCGCGCGCCTTTATCTCGCGGATCGCCTGCAGCACCGAGAAATCCGCCGGCGTGCCGCCATAGACTGGCCGTCCCTGATCGTCCTGACTGACCACCAGCGCCTGCGACCGGGTGACGCCGTTCACGCGCCATTCCGGCGTCGTGCTCTTCTCGGCCATCTCGACCTTGGGTCGGATGCTGCAATTGCCGGCGCGCAGATCGTCGCCGAACCACGAGACCACCAGCGAGGCGCCGGTGACCGCAGGCACCATCGCCTCGAGCCGGTCGAGCGAGACCAGCATGTCGGGCGTCTCGGGCAGCGCGTTGACGTTCTCGGAAAACGTCCTGCCGCCGACGATCCGCCCGCCGCTGCCCCATCCTGAACGACCGCCCTCGGTCCTGCGCACGACCTCTGTCGCATAGGCCCATTCGCCCGAGGCGGGGATGATGGTGACCGCCTCGACCAGGCCCTCGGCGGTGTCGGGTTCATCAAGCGGGCGGAAGACCTCGAAGGACAGCTGCGGCAGGCGGTTGCCGAAATCGGTCAGCAGCAGGTCCTCGAACACCATATAGGCGGTGCCGCGATAGGCTGGTACCTGCGTGCCGCCCATCTTCGCGGCGATGAACGGGTCGGCCCCCTGCGCCTCGTCACCCGGATACCAGCGCAGGGTGATCGCGGAGGTGTCGAGCGGCTTGCCATCGGCCCAGATGCGGCCGATGCCGGTGATCGGCCCCTCGCAGAGCGCCACCGCGAACGAAGCGTAGTAGCTGTATTCGGTGCTGGTGACCTTCGGCCCGCCGCCCTTGCCGCCGCCCTGGCGGGTGGTGTTCACCTCCTCGCGGAAATCGGTCGCCCAGATGATATTGCCGCCGATCCGAATACGGCCATAGAGGCGCGGGATCACCACGCCCTCGGTCGCCGAGGTGACGCGCAGGCTGTCTATGCGCGCGCCCTCGATGCGCTGGCCGGGCATCATGGACGAGACGATCCAGCTGTCGACCATCGAACCGATGCCCGAGCCGATCATGCCGCCGATGGCCGCGCCCGATAGCCCGAGGATCGCACCGCCAAAGCCGCCGCCGATGGCGGTGCCGACCGCGCCAAGAACAATTGTCGCCATGGGTCAGGTCTTCTTCTTGCGCGCGGGAGGTGCCGGGCGCGGGAACAGGAAGGCGAAGGCGATCCGCCGCCGCCATGCGATGGTGAGCGGTTCCTCGATCACCCCGAGCCGCTCATAGGAATGGATGAAGCTGTCAGGCCCGGTGAGGATCCCGACATGCTTGACGATCGCGCCCGCGCGCATGCGGAACAGCACCACCGCGCCGGGGCCGGCCGTCTCGGGATCGATGCGGATCATCACCCGCGCCGCGCTGTCGGCCAGAACCTCGCGGCTGCCGATCTCGCCCCAATCCCGGCTGTAGGGTGGCACCGGCAGCGTCTCGCTTCCGACCACCTCGCGCCAGATGCCGCGCGCCAGCCCGAGGCAGTCGCAGCCGACGCCCTTGACGCTGGCCTGGTCGTGATAGGGCGTGCCCAGCCAGCCGCGCGCGGCAGCCACGACCTTTTTCGGATCGGCTGGCGTCACAACACCGCGCCTTCATGGCCGCCATCGGCATGGGCGTATCGAACCACAGTGTCTTGCCCCGGAATGTGCGGGAAGCCACGGAAGTTGAGGATGTTCGAGAACTTCGCCGCGCAGGTCTCGGCGCGCTTGTCGCAGCCGGCGCGGATGGTGGAGGCATCGCCGCCGGAAACCGGGCGCACCGGCGCCTCCAGCAAGGTGATGGTGACCACGCCAGAGGCGACCTCGTGCAGCATGATCTCGTCGCGGCGACCGAAATTGCCTCCGGATGTCCATTCCAGCACCCCGAAGGCAAACCAGCCGTTGGCGAAGCTGCCAAGGCCGAAGGCGGTGAAGACCCGGTCCCGGATCGGATCAACCACGGTTCCGATGCCCTTGAACGCGCCCGCATCCAGATCGACGCGGCACCGCCCGTCCCCGAGCGCCGCATCGCAGGTGCCCTGAAACACCCGGCCGACGGTCTGGCCCAGCACATGCGCCATGCTGCGCACCTCGGCCACGAAGGACAGCCGCCCGCGCCGCAATTCGCCGATCGCGCCGCGCCGGATCAGCACCCGCTGGCCGGGGGCGGCCCAGTTCACCCGCCAGACCTCGACCAGCGCATTGTCCCAGCGCCCGTCCAGAATATCGGTCTCGGTGATCCGGTCCGAGGTGAGCGCGCCCTCGGCCTCTTGCGAATCCACCGACAGGTCTGAGCCAGATCGGATTTCCGAAGCCGAAAGCCCGCTTTCCGGCTCATAATCCGTGCCGCCGAAGGCAAGAGGGCAATCATGATCGGTGAAGCCGAAGCTCACGCCATCGGCGCGGGTGATCTTCCAGCACCAGGCCAGCGTGGTGGTGCCATCGTCCAGATGCGCCTGCAGGGCAGGGGAGAGGGCTTTCATCGGCGGATTTCCACGAGCGGGATGGAGGTGATCGAGCCGAGCCGCTCGATATCGAGGGTGACGTCGAGCGTGTCGGAATCGAACCGCACCGGGACGTCGAATTCGAACCCCGCGCGCACGGCCATGCCATTGCCAGGGGGCGCGGCGAAACTGACAACGCCGGTCGCCGGATCGACCGACCAGCCCGATACTTGGGCGACGCCACCCAGCGCGATGCTGATTGTGCCCGAGACGGGCTTGGTGATGGTGCGGACCCATGTCTGCGACCCGGAAGCGTATCGCTTCACCAGCTGGAAGGCGGTCGCAGTTCCGTCCCCGGTCCCGATCAGCTGGTCGGCAGCATTCGGCGTCTCGCTCGGCTTGCAGGATTTGTGATCGGCCCAGTCCTTGAACCGGAAGCCGTGCAGTCGCCCGTTGCGGGCCTCGAAGAAGGCCACCACAGCGTCGAGATCGTCGGCGCGGCGGATGCCATAGGAGATGTCATAGCGGCGGCGCGAATTGGCCCAGCTGGCGTTGCGTTCCTCGTCGCCGGAGGCCAGTTCCACGATCTGCGTGCGCCGTTCCGGCCCGCCGCGCGCACCGCGGCTGATATTGTCCGGGAACCGGACATCGTGAAACGCCATAAGCGCCTCCTTCGATAAAGCAATGATATTGCGGTGATTTACCTTCACTCCGGGCGATTACAGAGCGATGGTGATGACAAGGAAAGCGATATCGCCTCACCAGGGAGACCACGCCATGACCAGCGCCACCGACACCCTTCCCGACATGATCGAGGTCAACGGGGAACGCTTTTTCAAGACCCGGCTCACCAATATCGCGATGAAGGGCCATGTCTGGGGCGAGGGGGTCGAGATGCGCGAATACTGGCGCGACGGCAAAGACGATTGCCGCCTGCAGGCGCGCACCGCCAACGACTATTACATCGACTGAGCCGCGCCGGCTCCGGCTCCGCCCCGCCCGATGGCGGGGCTGAGGTCGTAGAGGCGGCGGGGCCCATCCCCGCGCCCAGAGCGAGGGAACGGACATGCACATCCATGAAACGCGCTATATGAACATCGCCGACCGCCCGGCCACCGTGGTGCTGGTGGAAAGTATCGCGGACGATGTTGCTGCCTATGCATTCAGCAGCCGGGTTTCCGGCCACCACGCCGCGCATCACGGCTACAAGCTGACCGAACGGGAAGCGCGGCGTCTGGGGCTCGCCATTCCGGCCGGCAAATACTATCGCCGCTAAGAGCACGCGCGCCCGGCCCGAAAGGCCGGGCTTCTCACATTCCCCTCCTTCCCATGGCGACGGCCCGCGCGATATCTGCCGAAATCTGCGCCCGCGACTGCCGGAAGGACTCGGCGTCCCGTGCGTTGATGTTGACGGTGACGCCGCCTCCGTAGTCCGCCGCTTCCCGGCGCGACAGCACCCGCTCGCCGCGCTGCAGGATCGCCGGCACCTCGTCCGAGCGCAGCCCGGCCCAGCCGCCGGAGTGCATGCGCGGGGCATTGGCAAAGGCCATGGCCGGGACCATGCGGCCGGCGCCGGCCGCGCCGACCATGCCGCCCGAATGTAGGACCTTGGCCAGCACACCGCCGCCGATGCCGCCCAGCGCCCCGGAGAGCACATTCGAAAGCGGCCCGAGCAGGAACCGGCGCGCGCCCAGCTTCGCCATATCGGCCAGTATCGAGGTCACGAGATCGCGGAAGTTCATCTTGCCGGATTTCACGAAATCGCCGATGGCGTTCTCGGCGCTCTGGAAGGCCCCGACCAGCGCGTTGCCGATATCACCGCTGATGTCGCGGGCCTTCTGGGCATAGTCGGAGAGCGAGGCGATAACCGCATCCCAGCCCTGTTTCGCCTGTTCCGCGCCGTTTGCAGTGTCTTCGCCGGCTTTCCTGCCAGCTGCACCGGCCCGGCCCGCAGCGCCACCGGCGCGATCCATGGCACCGGTAACCCGCTCGGCCGTGCCAGCGGCATCGTCCAGCGCGTTCGCGCCGTCCTCGCCTGAGGCGGTGACGGCATCCTTCAGCGCCTGCCAGCTTTCCAGCGGCGCGACCGCAGCCGCGCCCAGCGCCTGCGCGGCATCAAGATGGGCGGAGGCAGCCGCGGCCGCCTGATCGGCAAGATCACCGAACAGGTCGGGCGCCTCGATATAGGTTCGGTCCCATGCCGCGCTGAACGCCTCAGCGGCGGCGCTGCCCGCCTCGGATGTAGATCCCTCGAACGGATTGTCGATGCGGCCGATGCTGAACGGGTCCAGAAGGCCGATCTGTGCGCCTCCTTCGCCGACAGCCCATTCCGGCAGCATGGCGAGGGCGGTGTTGATGCCGCCGATGAAACTGTTGATCCGGGTGACGACGCCGTTCAGCATGGCCTCGACGCCGGCGATCAACCCATTCGCCGCCTTGAACGCCAGATCGCCGATGGCATCCGGTAGCCTGCCCCAGATCGCCTTGATCGCCTCAAACCCGCCGTGCCAGACCGCGACATACCGGTCGACGGCGGTGACCACCCCGGTCACGATCAGGTCGAGCACCGTGAACACATAGGCGCGATAGCCATCCCAAGCCGCAGTGAGCAGGGCGAACGATGCCTGAAACGCCAGGACGATGCGCTGGCCGACCTCTCGGGCCACGCTACCTAGTAGTTTGAACGCCGTGCCGATACCGCCGACCGATTTGACCAGCGAGGAAAACTGGTAGATCAACTCACCGGCCGCAACGATCAGCGCGCCGATGCCGGTGCGGATCAGCGCCCCGCGCAGCACGGTCAGCGCCGTGGACAGGCTGAAGGTCGCGACACGGGCGGCGACAAAAGCCGCCACCCAGCGCCCCGCCATGAATGCGGCGAAGGCGATGCCGACCGAGGCGAGGCGCTCGATATTGTCCGCGACAAGGATCAGCACAGAGGCGACGGTGGAGGAGGCACCCAGAAGCTGATCCCAGCTGCCAACCAGTTGCAGCGCCGCATTGCCGATCAGCGTGAACGCGTCGCCGATGGTGGCCGGCATGGAGTCCGCTTCCTCGCGCAGCAGCTCCAGATTGCCGACCAGAGCGGTGCGGATCACCTCGCCGGTGATCGCGCCCTGGGTGCCCATCTGGCGCAGACCTGAGACCGTGGTGCCAAGTTCCGCCGCCAGCAACTCGGCCACCCGCCCGCCGGTCTGGATCACGGTATTGAGGTTGTCGCCAGACAGGCTGCCCAGCGCCATCGCTTTCGACAGCGCGTTCTGGACCGAGGCCGCGCGTTCGGCCTTGGCCCCCGAGACCACCATGGCGTTGTTCAGCGCCTCGGTGAAATCGAGGCTCTCGGCGGTGGAAAGCCCGAGTTCGCGCAGCGCGGTGGCGTTGGCGAGCCAGCTTTCCGCCGTTTGACCAAGATCGGAATAGGTGCGCCGCGCCATATCGGCGAGACGTTCCATGACCGCCGCGCCTTTCTCCTGCGACCCGGTCGCCAGATCGACGCGGGAGCGCAGGTCGGTCCAGGTATCGGCATATTGCGCCATCTGGCGGATCGAGAGCGCGCCGGCGGCGATGCCGGCGAGGCGGCGCAGCATGATGCCAGCGGTGTCGACCTCACGCGACATGCGCTTGAAGCTGTCGGCCCCGGCCTTGCCGACGCCCTCCAGTTCCGCCCGGACCTGGCGTCCGTTCTCAGCGACCAGACGAACGGAAACCTTCTTCTCGGCCATCGCCTCTGCCTTCCTCGATCTTCTGGTTGGTCTGGCGGATCATTTCCGCCTCGATCACCGGCAGCAGTTCCACGACCGCGAGCGGTGCAATGCCCAGCGCGCGGCCCATTTCCAGCGCCGCGCCCATGTCCCAGCCGAGAACCGCTCCGGGGATCGCCCGCAGCTGCCCACTCATCCGGCTGGCCAGATCCCAGACCTGCCAGCCCTCACGCGTTTCGGGACGGTTCAGCCGGGCAGGGCAGTCGGGGCAGTGTCCGGGGCAGGCTGCGCAATATCGGTCGCCCCCGCCGAAATGCCATTCGGCGAGGGCGCGGAGCCGTTTTTTTCCGCATCCAGCACCAGATAGGGGCCCAGAACCTTTTCCTGGAATGCCTCGAACACCGGCCAGATGTTCAAGAGCGCGTCGATGCCTTCGGGCGTGACCGGCAGGGGGTTGCCATCACCGTCGCCAACGCCCGTCCAGTCGACCACGATGCGCCGAGCCACGGCCTGCGCCATGGTCACGGCCAGCATCTCCCTGGGCGAGTTGTCGTCGAGATCATCAAGCGCGGCATCCGCGCGGGCAGCCGCCATGATTGTGGTGGTCACAGGCCAGACCACCAGGCGCAGCCCCGGCAGCAGATCGATCCAGCGCGGCTCGGTGGTCATGTTCAGTCGGATCATGGTTCAATATTCCTCGGTGTTGTTGACAAGGGTGATGGTTGCCATGCGCGCCGGGCTGGCGGCCTTCGCCGCCTGCCAGTCGAAGCTGGCCTGAATGCCCTGCGGCCCGCTGATCTCGACGCGAGGGCGGGGCAGATAGACGGCGTGGGCGGTGAAGGTCAGGCTTTCGCCGCTGGTCAGGGTGTATGCGAATTCCAATTCGCACGGCCCGCCGGCGATGGCCTGGTTCATCAGCACCATATCGGCAAAGCGCAGCTCGATCTGGCCGTTCAGCGCGGCGATGGAGGGATCCGCGCCATCGATCATGCCGTCGTTGCGGATGGTCTCGATCCGGTCGAGATTGTTGGCATAGGTGATCTGGGCCGAGATCACATTGCCCAGTGCTGTGCCATTGCGCGTGATGGCGCCGTTGAAATGTCCGAAGCGCCTCAGGTCCAGATCAGCCGGCGTGCCGGCCTGCGTCGTGGTGGCGACGGTCTCGCCCTGCGCCACAAGCTGGGCGCTGGCGGTCAGCAGGCCGGAACGCTGCATGGTCCAGCTGAGCTGGTTGACCATCACGCCCGAATACATGGCGAAGCGCGGCACCTCGGGCATGGCGACCTCGATCGACATCGACGGCAGTGTCCAGTTGTCGGAGCGGAACTCATGAGTATAGAGGCCGGGCACGGTGCCCGTGGTGGTCGGTGCCCCGAACGCGGCCTTCAGCCAGAAGCCGAAACCCTCGGCGTCAATGGGGAGGGTCAGATCGCCATCGGCGGTGATCGCATCCTTGACCGGAGCCAGCGGATCGCGACCATAGCCCAGCAGCTCGGACGAGAGCAGCGGCTGCTCGGCGCTCAGTGTCGAGGAGGCG
This sequence comes from Paracoccus sp. 22332, assembly GCF_052045125.1. Lineage (NCBI taxonomy): Bacteria > Pseudomonadati > Pseudomonadota > Alphaproteobacteria > Rhodobacterales > Paracoccaceae > Paracoccus > Paracoccus sp. 22332. The sequence goes on along the minus strand of NZ_JBQEOI010000040.1, from coordinate 5,881 downwards.
AAGGGCAGGCGGGTGAATCCGCTGGCCGGGGCGGTGCCATAAACAGTCTCGAACGCAGCCGCGAGTTGCGACCGCGCACCTTGGGCGCGTGCCATGATGGACTCCTCTCTATTAACTGATTTCTGGCGACGGACTTGCCATCAGGCCTCAACTCGGGGCATGGGCTGGCCATGAGTACGCGTCGCCAATTCCTGTTCATCGCCATTGCCACCCTGATCGGGTTTGTCTCACTGGCGCCGCCGGTGGTCGCCGATGCGACGCGCCCGGCCATTCTTGAGGCGCGGGTCAGCAAGATCATCGATGGCGATACATTCACGCTCAGCGGCCATTCGCGGCGCATCCGCGTCTGGGGTCTGGATGCACCGGAATGGAACCGTCCCGGTGGATCGGACGCCACGGCTGCATTGCGCGGGCTTATTTCGGGCAAGACCCTGCGTTGCCAGGTCCGCGATATCGACCGCTATGGTCGCTATGTCGGGCAGAGTTTCCTGCCCGATGGCCGCGATATCACCGCCGAGATGATCCAGATGGGCGTCGCCCGCGAATATTGCCGTTTCTCGCGCAACCATTACGGAAGTTGCTGATCGCAGCCCGCTGCTATTGCAATGGCGGCTTGACCAACGCGGCCAGTTTGGTGAGGCCCTTGGCGGTCACCCGCACCTGCTCGGTGACCTTTTCCGAACCATCGGCGCGCAAAACCGTGGTGATCCTGTGCTCGAGCAGGCTGGTCGCGGTCTTGCTGTGGTAGCCGAGAAAGCTCGCGCCGCCCGGGCGCTTGTAGATCCAGCCATTTTCCTGCAGCCAGAGAAACAGGTCTTTCGGGCGCATCTGCAGAAGCTTGGCGGCGTTGGTGATGCAGAATGACCCATCCGCCTGCGCGATCCGGTCCAGCTTCTCCTGTGCGGGCAGCAGCGCCTGCACTTTCTCCTGAAGCTGCTCGTTCTTCTCGTTGTAGCTGAGCAGCAGCGCGCGCAACTGCGCCGGATCGTTGAGGTCGATTGCCGATGAGCGGTTTCGCAGATCGTGCTCGAGCGCATTGAAGGCGGCGATATAACGCAGCTTCCATTTCAGGGCCTTGGCGCCGGTAAAACCCATGGCCAACAGCGTGAAGCCGTCACGGGTCATGTCGAACGCCCACGACGGGATCGGTGCGCCGCCACTGGGGTTTTCGCGCTCATGGACCGTCTGCGCAAAAATGGGCAGACGGTCGTAGGCGCCCGTGTGCCCCGGCGCGGCGCCCTGCAGAGGATCCCTGACCAATGCCGGCTCCTGCTCGATCAGGTTGTCGATTGCCCGCGTCACGTCCCGGTGGTTCTTTCCAAAGAAGGCAGCAACGTCCCGGCTGCTGGCAAAAACCTCTCCCTCGCTCTCGAACACGACCGGCTGGGGTGGGGTTTCGATCGCAAGACTGGTGCTCATTTCTTTCTCCTGATGTTCGATTCGGGCCGGGGATTCGGCCTGAATCAGACAGGCACATCCGCCCAACCGGCGGCGCGGCGCGGACCGGCGCGGCAAGGCCGGATTCCGCGCCGGTCTTGCTTTGTTCGCATCTCAACCCAGCGGATCGTTGCTGGTGTAATGCAGGGTGAGGATCAGCACCGCCGCCTTGATGGACGGGGCGCCCTCGACCGCCAGATCGGCAGGTTCGGGCGCGTCGGTCTCGATCCAGTCGCAAAGCCCGCCCAGTGTCCGGTCGGCGGCGATCACTTGCCCGACCCGTTCAGCCAGCGCGTCAAACGCCAGCTCCAGACCGGAGGATCCGCGAATGAAGACCTCGATCTCGGCCCGGTGCTGCCAGTGATAGCGCAGCGGCGAGAGGGTCACTTCCGCCTCGCCCGGCGTTCCGTCGCGCAGGATCAGCAGCCCGGCGGCGGGGATGCGCTCAGGCAGGACCTCATTGCGTTGCACAACGACGCCGCCGATGCCCTGCAGGAGGGTGAACAGGGACGACAGAACCTCTTCGCGCCTGGTGGTCATGTGCGTTCCCAACGAGAGACGATTGCGCCCGGCAGGGATGCCAGAGCGGCATTGGCCGGCTTTTCAAGATCCAGCCGCTTCTTCAGCCTGACCTGCGGCACCAGCAGGAAGATCGGCACCGAGGCGAGGCCGCGCCCGGTCTTGGATCGCGACGCGGTCGCCCGACCGTGCTTCGTCAGCCGCGCCTCGGCGATCAGCAGGCTGGGGCCGGTTCGGCGATAGACGAAGATCAGCCGCAGCCCGGTGCGCGCTTCCCATTCGCCGGGTGTCGGGCGCTTGCCGCTGCGGCTCTTGCCCGCGGCCTCGGTCGGGATTGCCAGCCAAAACCCGTCCTTTGAGCGGATCAGCGACCCGGTGTCATGGGCGTTCACGATCACCGGGGCGCGGGTCCAGACCATCGACGCGGCATTCATGCTGTGCCGCCCCTTGGGCCAGATCTCCGAGCGGATGGTCCGGGCCAGCCGCTGGCCGAGGCCCGCGCTGGTGATCTGCCCCCGCCATGCGTCCTTGAGCGCGATCCCGGCATCGCGGATCCCGAAATGCACCGCCTTCTCGCCGGCCTTGACCTCATCGGCCATCAGCCTGGCGATATTGGTGATGTCCGCGCGCAGCTTCATACGGGCCTCAGATCGAGGGTCACGACCAGCCGTTCGCGGTCGCGGATCGGCTCGCCCTGCACCTCGAAGGTCTCGACGCCGATCACGATGCGGTCGCCGGGCTGGATCGACGGGGTTTCAGCCGCCATCACATCGATGCGGAGGGTTTCCGACCAGATGCGCGCGCCGCCATAGCTGGTCACCTCGTCAGGTGCCTTGCGGATGGCGCGAATGGTGCTGCCGGGCGGAACCCCGCCCGGCAACCATGTCGCGTCCACCGCCATGTGGGGATCGGTGAAGATCCGGGTCACGGCGGCGGCAAAGGCATTCATGGTCAGGCCGTGACGCCAGCGCCATTCAGGCGCACCCGACCGATCGTCTCATTGGCCGTTCCTCCGACGGCCTGCACCGCCACGCCGATCAGCGTGTTGGTTGAAGCGACATTCGTGCAGGCGCTTCCGGTCCAGTAGATCAGCGCGCCGACCGTCCAGGCCTGGGACGCGGTCTTCGGCAGATCATAGACGCCAGTGAGGTTGATCACGCCTTCCGCGCCATTGGCGATGGGGCCGGTGGCAACGCCGAAGATCGAGCCGATCAGAACGCCTGCGCCCGAGGCGATATCCGCCTCGGCGGTGATGGTGAGCGTGTTGCCCGCTGCGATGAAGTTTTTCATGGGCTTTCTCCAGATGAAGTGTTGTTGCCCTGACCCGCGCGGGGTCGAGGGTCAGATCACGCGAGGCCGGGATTCTTGTAGAGACCGCGCCAGTCGATGGCCTTGGCGCCGAAATCGTGGCGGGCCTTGAACTCGATGCCATCGACCTCGAAGCCGACCCGATGCTCGGTATAGAGACCCTCCTGACCCGCCAGATAGGCGTATTCAACCGCGCCGAAGGCCGGATCGGTCGCGGCGAACCACGGATCGGGACCGGCGGTATTCACCAGCCGGATTTCCTCGACCACCGAGAAGCGGTTCGAATAGGGATTCACCTCGGCCGTGCTGCCGGGCGTGGTCGCGGCGAGTTGCTTGTAGATTTCAACCATGCGTTTTCCGGGCGGCACGATGATGTTGCGCGGCAGAACGGTGATCGCTCGGCCGTCGATATCCTTCTGCACCGCGAAAGCGCGCAGCATTGCGGTCAGGGACTCCTCGGTGATCGCCGCCGCAGTGCCGAGGTTGCCGTGATTGGCATGGAACAGTGCGGTTCCGTCGCCCATGGCGGGGTTCGACAGCAGGATCGAATAGAGGATATCCGATTCAAGGTTCGCGGCCGAGGCACCGAAGGACTGGACGACCCGGTCAAAGGCGCGCAGGTCATCGTTGATCAGCATCTGCCGGCTGAAGCCGATAATGCGGCCGTAGGTGGCGATCGCATAGCTTTCCTTGCCCTCGGTCGCGGTGCCATAGGTGAATTCGCCGCCTTCCGGCACCTTGACCAGATCGGGGGCGTTGCCGATCTGCAGGCGGTCAACGGGCCGGAAATCCCGCACCGTCACCCGCGTGGACCATGCCCCGAAGGTGCGCGGGGTGGCGTCATAGGCCGCGCGCAGCGTCCGGTTGACCACGCTACTGAGGATCGCCGGGAAGTCTCCGGTGCTGTGGTAGCCTGCCGAGCGCATGCCCATGGCGAAACCCGCGATCTCCATATCGGGCATGGCGGCGGTGTTGACGCCGGCGCGCTCGACGGCATGGCGGGCCAGGTCCATCAGGCTGCGGAACGCGAACTCCCGCGATTGCGGCGACACCGAATGCAGCGACGGCGCCGCCCGGTGCATGATCGCGTCGGCAACCGCATCGCGATAGGCGGCATCGCCGGTGCCACGCGCCTGCGCGGGGGCCAGTTCGACCGTGCGGCCCAGCGGGTTTGCATCGCCCAGCGCGTCGAGAACCGCCTCGCGGGCGGCATTGATCGAGACGCCGCGTGCGATCAGGTCGTTGGCAAGGTCAGAGCCAAGATCATGCCGGGCGCAGAGCGTCATGATGGTGCTGACGCGGCTGCGTTCTTCCGCGCGGATGCTTTCCGCGTCGGGCGCGGCCGGGGCGGCTTGCGGGATGGCAGGGGTTTGCGCGGGGGCGGGGGTGTTGCGGGTTTCATCAGCACCCGCCGCAATGGTGTCTTCAGGCATGTTTCGTCCTTTCGTGGTGATCGCGCAGGGGAATTGCCGGGCGTCAGACTGCCTGGCTTCCGACCGCATGCCGGCGCCGGGATCGGCACCGATGGCGACGGCAGAGATTTCAAGCGGCTCCCAATCGACCGCGCGATAGAGGGCGCGCGGACCGCCATCGGTGCGGTCGGCCTTCGCCACCCGCTCAAAGCGATGGACCCGGTATCCGACCGAGACATTGCGGATGATCCCGGCCTTGATGTCGCGCCAGATCGGCTCGACCTCATCGCGCTCTGACAGCCGGATGCGGGCGAACCCCTGGCCGTTCTCGATGCGGATCGAGTGTCAACGGCGGTGCAAAACCCGGCCACTCGGCGGCGTAAAACCAGGCCAGGTGGCGGTGGCCTGCGCCATGGCGCGCGCGCTTACCATAGAGCTGGCGCGTGCCATGGCGCATTGGCCCCTTGGGGCCAAATCGAGGCGATCTGATCTCAGGACTTTTGATGCCGCTTTCGGGCAGTGCTGTTGGCGAGGCGATAACTCTCGCCGTTCATTTCGAGGATGCTGACGTGGTGGGTCAGCCGGTCGAGCAGTGCGCCGGTGAGGCGCTCGGAGCCGAAGGTCTCGGTCCATTCATCGAAGGGCATATTGCTGGTGATCAGGGTTGAGCCGCGCTCGTAGCGGTGCGAGATCAGCTCGAATAGCAATTCGGCGCCGGTCTTGGACAGCGGCACGAAGCCCAGTTCGTCGACGATCAGCAACTTGACGGCAGCCATCTGCTTCTGAAAGCGAAGCAGGCGACGTTCGTCGCGGGCCTCCATCAGTTCGTTGACCAGGGCTGCGGCGGTGGTGAAGCCAACGGAGAGCCCCCTCTGGCAAGCCGCCAGTCCGAGGCCAAGGGCAATGTGCGTCTTGCCCGTGCCGCTTGGGCCGAGGGCAATGACGTTCTCGCGCCGCTCGATCCATTCGCAGCGGGCCAGTTCCAGCACCTGCATCTTGTTGAGCTTCGGGATGGCGCTGAAGTCGAAGCTGTCGAGGCTTTTGACCGTAGGGAACCTGGCGGCCTTGATGCGGCGCTCGACCATCCGCCGCTCCCGGTCAACCAACTCCAGTTCGACAAGCCGGGCGAGATACCGGACATGGTCCATGCCTTCGGCCGCGCATTGCCAGGCCAGCTTCTGATGTTCCCGCAGGAATGTCGGCAG
>NZ_JBQEOI010000039.1:0-24197 GCF_052045125.1 Paracoccus sp. 22332 | reverse complement strand
CTAGGGTCAGGATTCATAACCAATAGATGACGAGAGCCGCGAGGGCGATGGCTGAGAGGAAGACCTTGGGGCATCGGTCATAGCGGGTCGCGACGCGCCTCCAGTCCTTGAGCCTGCCGAACATGATCTCGATGCGGTTACGCCGCTTGTATCTCCGCTTATCGTATTTGATCGGCGTCTTGCGTTTCTTCCGGCCTGGGATGCAGGCACGTATCCCCTTGTCCTGCAACGCTTCTCTGAACCAGTCAGCGTCATAGCCACGATCCCCGAGTAGCCATTTGACGTTTGGCAGGCCACTCAGCAGGGCCCGAGCGCCGATATAATCGCTGACCTGTCCAGCGGTGACGAACAGGTCGATCGGTCGCCCCTGACTGTCGCAGATGGCGTGCAGCTTGGTGTTCATACCGCCTTTGGTTCGACCGATCAGGCGACCACGCCCCCCTTTTTGGCGGCCATGCTGGTCGCCGTTCGATGGGCCTTGAGGTATGTTGCGTCGATCATCACGGTCGTTTTCTCGCCGTGTTCCGCCGCCAGCCCGGCCATCATCCGCGCGAAGATGCCCTTTTCGCTCCAACGCTTCCACCGGCTGTAGAGCGTCTTATGTGGGCCATACGCGGCGGGCGCATCGCGCCAACGCAAGCCATTGCGATTGATGAAAATAATCCCGCTCAGCACCCGTCTGTCATCAACCCGGGGCTTCCCGTGCGACCTGGGAAAGAAGGGAGCCAGGCGCGCCATCTGCGCGTCGGTCAGCCAGAAGAGATCGCTCATGTCACCGCTCCGTTTTCGGAGGCGTGAATCACGCAGCGCAACAGAAATCAATGCATCCTGACCCTAGGAATTGCGCGACAAGATGACGATTGGACGCAGATAAACAGGCCCCCGCTCTATGGAACTGAGGTCGGCGGAGTCGCGGCTGCAATATCTTCGTTGCCGGAAGGCCCTCTGCCGACGAACCAGAGCACAAGCGCGACAATGGCGGGGAGCAATATTCCGAGCGCCAGAGGCAGGGCGCTTGCCGTAATCGCCGAGGCCACGATTGCCGAACATACGAAGGCAACGCCGAACTGCATGGCGCCGACCAGAGCCGAGCCTACGCCCGATTGCCCGCGCGTCGCCTCCATCGCGATCGAGGTGCCGTTCGCGCTGATCAAGCCCACCATGGCGATCGAGAACCAGAGCGGAATGATCAGAACCCACAGCTGGTGCGTGCCCGAAACCAGCAGAAGCACGAGGCTGATGGCAACGAACAGCGGCAGGGCGGCACTGATGATCGTCTTGACCTCCAGCTTCGACAGCAGCCAATTGTTGACGAATGACGCGACGACCAGGCCGAGCGCGACAAAGCCGAAGGCAAGGCCATATTCGATCTTGCCGAGACCGAGCACGCCCTGGAACACGCTGGATGAGGCCGTGATGAATGAAAACATCGCGGCCTGGGCGAACGAACTGACCAAGGCGGGGACGACGAAGCGCCTGGATATCAACAGCTTCCAGTAGTGGCCGAACACACCGGCGAAGGGCGTCTTCAGCCGCTTCGAGGCCGGCAGGGTCTCGGGCAGCAGCGTCATCGCCAGCACAAGCGCGAGCACGCCGACCGCCAGCATGGTGACGAACACCGACCGCCAGCCGAAGTTTGTGTCGAGAATGCCCCCGAGCAGCGGCGAGACCACCGGCCCGATCGTCATCAGCATGACCAGCAGCGTCATCGTTCGCGCCGCCGCCTTGCCCTCGTAGAGGTCTGTCACCACCGCACGACCGACCACCATACCGCCGCAAGCGCCGAGCGCCTGGATGAAGCGAAGGCCGATGAACATCGAGGTTGAACTGGTCAGGAGCAGCAGCAGCGTCGCAACGCAGAACAGTCCGGCCCCGATCAGCAGCGGCCCCTTGCGGCCGAACCGGTCGATCAGCGGGCCGAACACCAGCTGGCCAACGCAAAGCCCGAGGAAGAACACCGACAGTGACAGCTCCAGCGCCCCGTCGGGCGCGGCCAGATGGGCCTGAATGTCGTTGAATGATGACAGATACATGTCCGTGGCCAAGGGCGGAAAAATCGAAAGTATGGACAGGACCATAACAATCGTCAGAGCCTTCGACCCGGATGTTTGGGCGGCATTGTGCATATGCCATCTCCTGTTCGTGACCAGATATGTGTGCTGAGCACCTTCTTTACGATGCGCTTCTGCTCGGGCTCGCGCGTGGAGTCATGGTGTCCGGATTGATGGTTTGCAGCAACAGGGCTTCAGCTTCCTGAACGGCAGGCATCGCCCGCTCGACCAGATCGCGCCCCTTGTAAGTCAACTCGACCGGCCGAGACCGTCCGTCACCTTCGCCCGCCGGTCGCGAGACGAGCCCCTGCGATTCCAGCCCCTTCAACACTTTGGTCAGCCCCCCGGAGGACATCAGCAGCGCGTCATAAAGGTCGGACGGCGTGAGTCGGTGCGGAGGTGCATGTGACCTCAGCGCGGCGAGGAGTTCGAACTCCGAGCGGGTCAGCCCGAACGCCTGCAGGGCGGTCTGTGCCGCATCCTGCATCAGGCGTGCATGGCGGGTGAGCGTCATGACCAGGCGCGCCTGGTCTGCACGGGCCTCAGGCCAGTTCCGGCGCATTCTTTCAACGGTCGCTTCGATGGCATCGGTCATGGCCATAAGATAGCTCATGAAAATTTATCTTGCAAGAAAGATATTTTGTCTCTATATCTTACCAGAAAGATACATGGCCCGCAAAGGAGCATCGCCATGAACATCCGCCGCGAACAGGAAACGGCCTACGGTCGTGTCTCCCGGCTCAACCACTGGACGGCAGCCATAGCCTTCATGGGGGCGCTCGGCCTTGGCCTGACAATGGCCTATGGCAGCCTTGACCGCGAAACGATCGGCGGGCTTATGGACTGGCACAAGGCGCTTGGCGTCTTCGTTCTTGCCTTCGGCCTCTGGCGCGTTGGCTGGCGGATCGTGCATGGCTTCGCGGCCGAGTCCGCCGATACACCCCTCTGGCAGCGTCGCGTCGCGCGGGTCGTTCACATCCTCTTGCTGACGGCAATCGTTCTGATGCCGCTCAGCGGCATTCTCATGACTGTGGCCGGAGGACGGGCATTGGATGTCTGGAATGTGACATTGGTTTCGTCCATCGGCCAGATCGAATGGCTTGATGTCCTGGCCAGCCAGGTCCACGGTTTGCTCGGGCTGTTCATCACCGCCGTCCTGGCGCTGCACATCCTGGCTGCCCTGAAGCATGTTTTCGACAATGTGACGAAGGCCGGCAGCCTGCCCGGCTCGCAAGCCGTAAAATAGCAAGCACGAGAGGAACAAGCACGATGTCCCATCACCACGACGAAGAACACCTTCACGATGGAGGCTTCGCCAAGGATCTGACAAAGATGCTTGGCCGCCGCCGGATGCTTGCGCTGCTCGGCGGCCTTGGCGCAGGTCTGGCAGCCGCGCCCGCCCATGCGCTGGAATGTGTGGCCTTGCCCTGGGAAACCGCCGGCCCCTATCCCGGCGACGGCTCGATTTCCAGATCCGGCCAGGTCGTCAATGTGCTGACCCAGGAAGGCGTGATCCGCACCGATCTGCGCACCTCGTTCGGAGCTTATTCCGGCACGGCCGACGGTCTGAGGCTCGACCTCGAACTGACGCTCCAGAATGCCGCCGGCTGCACGCCGCTTGCCGGTCACGCGATCTATATCTGGGCCTGCGACACGACGGGGCGCTACTCGCTCTACGACATCTCTGACGCCAATTACCTACGCGGGGTCGGCATCAGCGATGAGAATGGCTTGGTGCGCTTCACAACGATCTTTCCGGGCTGCTATGACGGCCGCTGGCCGCATATCCATTTCGAGGTGTTCGAAAGCGCCGCAGCCGCAGTCGATGGCGAAGCCTCGGTCCTGACCGCGCAGATCGCCCTGCCCGAAGCCGATTGTGCCGCCGTCTACGCGGCCGACGCGCGCTATTCCAACGGCACCCGCAACCTTGGCCGCATCACGATTGCCCGCGATAACGTATTCTCGGACAACACCGACGCCGAGATCAGACAGCAGACACTGGCGCTGAGCGGCGACCCATCGAGCGGCTATGCCGGAACATTGACCATCCCCGTCGATTTCACCGCCGAGCGCGGCGCAGGCATGAGACCGCCTCCACCCCGGAACAACTGAGCCGCGGTAGGCGGCTCGACCCCCGCCTTTGCCACACCCCGTATGGGGACCAATCACGGGGTGCGACGCGCAGGCCGGAGCATCATCAGGATGGCATTGAATGTAGTCGAGCCGTTCGCCAATTGCCTGCCCGACACAAAACCATCGCCATCAGTATCGGAACTGGTGAATTCGCTGCGAGCGATCTGAGCAATTTCCTCGGTCTGTATCTGCCCATCCCCGTTGATATCCCAATATCTGAAAAGGTCCGCTTTGACTCCGGCAAAGGTATTAGGGTCGCCCTGTTGATGCAGCATGAGCTGCAAGCGCGTGGAACACGTATTAGGTGTCGCATCGCAGTCAGGAACGACGTCGCCAGTCCCTCAAGCCAGCGAGCGAGGCGATCGACCGGCGGGCCACTAACACGGAGCCCCCCTGCCCCGCCCATGGCGAGCGGTGCGAAGACGGCGCCGCTTCCGTCGCTGGCCGCGATCCTGGACGCGGTGACGGCGGCTTCCATCTGGTCGCCGCGCTGTCCGATGCCGGCCAGGCTCCAGAGATGAAAGCCCATGCAAGCACGCGTGATCGGGTGGAGATCGGCCGCGGCTGTCATTACGTCCAGCCATCCGCCCGCGCGATCTTCGAAACGTTCAGCGCTGTCTTCAATGTTTTCGGGATCGCGGCGATCCAGGAAGGCGGCCAAGTCAGCCTTTGGTCCGGGACCGCCTGTCAGGCGCCGAACAGCCCATCCTACTCTTGCCAGGGCATTTGGGTCATCCTGTGCACCTGACAGCCGCATCGATATCCAGAGCGCCAGACGATCAGAACTCACCCGATCCCCTGCGAACCAGCTAAGGTCCGCTGCCTCGATTAGAGCGAGGCGATGCCGCCAGCCTTCCGCGCCACGCAGCAGCCTGTCATCCAGAGCACCCAGGCGTCCAGCCACTCTTGCCAGTCGCGCAGCGTGAACGCCTTCTGCCTTTGCCCAGTCTTCGATGACGGCAGTGTCCGGCGGTTCTGCACGCGGCCCGGGAGGCAAATCATCTGGTTCTTCTTCGAATGGTCCCGGCAGAAACCAGTGTCGCATTTTCTTCACCATTTCAGCACATGATTATTACGTGATTTCTGGATGATACGGGGTAAGCACACATCATTTTTCAGCTTAAGGCTTCAATTTTGGTTCCGTATTTCAAAGAGTGGCGGCTCTGTTGGCGCACGGCGCAGCCAGTCTCGAAAGCGTCATATCGATGATGTCCGGCGGAGGGCATGTTTCGGATGAAGCGTGGACCAAGGCAACGCGTACCGCGCGTGAGCTGGACCGGATTCTTGACGGAGTGGCGCCCGTGCGTGAGGCCGTGGTGCGCGCGGCATCCGAGCTGCGGCTCTCGACACGCCAAGTCTACAACTATCTGGCGCGGTATCGGGAAGAGCGCAGGGTATCGTCCCTGCTGCCGCAAACGAGTGGAACAAGGAAACCTAGGATCAGTCCCGCGGTCGAGAGCATCATTGCGATGACCCTGCGGGAGATGTGGTTGCGCCCCGAGCAGCCGGACCTTGCACCAATCGTTGAAGAGATCCGCGCCCGTTGCGCAGAGGAAGGGCACAGGCCGCCCACCTATGTCACTGTCGCCCGGCGGATCCCCACTCTGTTTGCCCCGGAAGAAATTGCCCGCCGCCGCCTGTCAGATGGTAAACACCTGCACCGGCTAAAGCCGCGACCGGGCTACATCCGGGCTAACCACGCGCTCGACGTTGTCCAGATCGATCACACGCCGGCAGACATCCAGTTTGTCGAGGTTATTGATGACTACGGTGTTTTCGTTGGGCGCCCCTATCTGACCATCGCTGCAGATGTGGCCACGAGCGCGATCATCGGCTTCTGCCTGACCCTCGAGCGGCCGTCGCGACTGTCTGTGGCACTTTGTCTGGCGCACGCGATGTGCTGCAAGATTGACTGGCTGGCAGAACGCAGTATCGATCATGCTTGGCCGATGCACGGTCGCCCAAAGCAGATCGTCGTCGATTCCGCCAAGGAATTCCAAAGCAGCACCTTCAGCAGAGGATGCGCGGACTATGGTATTTCCATTCGCATGCGGAACAAGGGCACCGTGCATCGGGGCGGAGTCGTCGAACGCCTGCTGGGGAAAGTGAACACCGCGCTACGCGCCTTGCCGGGCAAGACGGGGCGTTCCATCGCGGATCGGGGCGACTATGCCTCGGAAGCGCGGGCACGGCTCAGCTTCGCGGATCTCGAACGCTGCATCGCGCTCGCGATCATCGACCACAACCTGAGCCAGAATGCGCGCAAGCTGACCGTTCCGGCGAAAGAGTGGGAAGATCGATTCCAGCCGAAAGACCGGCCGATCGATGCACCTGTCGATGTGCTGCTGAATTTCCTGCCACGCAAGACGCGGAAGATTTCACCTCAGGGCTTCAGTCTCTTCGCCATCGACTATTTCGAGCCCTGGCTTGGCCCGCTGGTTGCGCGTCGTGACCGGCTGGCCCCGCTCGATCTGTGCTATGATCCTCGCGACATCAGCCATATCTACGTCAAGGATCCGGATACCCAGGCTTGGCGGCCGGTCAGGCGACGGGACGGACTGGCCGAGCCGATCACGCTCTGGCAGCACCAGGCGGATCGACAGCGGCGGCGCGAAATCCAGCGGCGCCCTGTGCAGGAGGCATCAGCGATCCGACGCGAAATCGCCGCAACTGTTGCCGCCGCCAAAACCCCCAAAAGCCGTTTGAAGGAGATGACCCGCGCCCGGCATGCCACCGAGGCAAAGAAGCCTTATGCCGACTTCGCTACGCCTTCCGCCTCGGCCCAGGCAAAGCTCGACCCGGATCGTCCGCGGCGGATCTTCCCAATCGAGGATTGGTAAGGTGCCGGACCACCTCATGTCCGCCACCGTCCCACTCTTGCAGGCCGATGACGCAGTGCGGATCGCCCATGTGCGCGCGCCGCGCTGGATCAGCCATCCGGCGGCCGGCGCGGCGCATGACGCGATGCGACTGCTGCTTGAGCGACCGCCATCCCTGCGCCCACGCGGTTTGCTGCTTGCCGGTCCCTACCATAACGGCAAGACCATGATCGCCGAACGCTTCGCCGTCGAACATCTGCGTGTTGCCGAGCAGCAAAAGGTGTGGGTGATTCAGACCCGGTGTCACTGTCCCCTAATTAATCAGATTCTGCGGATTCAGGGCATTTTGGGGCGTTTTTGTGCCCTTAATTACAATATATCCACAGGCAACACGCGTCAGTGCTCGATCCCGCTCGAGCGTTTCCAGATTGCATCGGCGCGGGTCAGAAGTGCTTCACGTTTTGCGTCGGGTCCAAGCTCGGATATGGCCTGACGGGCTGCTTGCAAAGCGCTCTCGGATGCACTTGCGCGGCTCGTTCCATGCGTTTTCTGCCCCGTCGGGTGCTCTGTTTCGCTCCGCCCCGGAAGCCGCTGGACAAGATCCCGCGACAACCCACAGACCCGCTCAATCAACCGACGATGTTGAGGAAAGGCACGGCGCAACTCCCGGGCTCCCCGGTCGTTTCCGCGCAGGATGATGGCGGCTCCCAACAAGGGACGGGTCGTGCCGATACCGACCGCAGCAAGTGCCAGGAGCCTTTCGCGCTCGCTCCCGGAGGTGAGCGACCATAGATGCCCGATCTTTAGCACCGACATGACATGCAGGGTCAGACTAATCCGGCGCAACCGTCTGGGATCGTTCGTGGCGGCAGCCGTCTTCAGAGCTTCCGCGCCGACTACAGCTCGAGCACGAAGCCTGCCTGATACATCTTTGGCTGGATACTTGGTTGTCAGAGCCTGGCCGCAGGTTTCGCAGGTCATCGACCACGTCAAGCGCCAATGGCGAAGAACCAGATCGGGTGTTTTCTCAAGGCACCCTGGACAATACTGGAAGTCATGCCGCGACACGCATCGCACGGAATGATGCATCGTGTCAGGAAGGGTCATGGCGGTGATCTCATCCCGGGTCTGCTGAAGCGCCGCACAAAGTCGCACCCAGTTCACCGCCCGCAGGTCGTTCGCACATTCCGGCACCCTGCCCTGCCCCAAACCCAGATGGCCACAAAACTCTTCAACCGAACAATGATTGGCCTTCGCCAGTCGCCCGATCCAGCTGGAAAGAAGCTCATCGCGCGCCGGCGGTGGCCGGAACGGTAACGGTCTGACGTTCACCCGAATGCGGCGGCAGGCTGGCGAGGGATGTTCCAGGCGTGCTTCGTCCAAACCGGTTGCCAGGCCTGAACTGCTTCGTCCGTGATCCGCTCTTCTCCGGTTTCGATCGCATCGACGGCCAGGGACTTTATCATGATGAACACGCGAGAGGTGACACCGCCGGTCACTTTCAGGATCGTCCGGAGCGACGCCACCGTCAGGCCTGACCGTTGTTCGAGCGCCATCGCGGCGATCAACGTCTGGATTAGCCGGGAGAACTCAACATCGTCTTCCCAGAGCGGCAGGTAGTGTTCGTCCAAACGTCGGGCCAGTTGGTCGTCTCCACGAACCGCCTCCAGGGCTTCATTCACACCGAAGACGACGAGCGAGGCACAGAGATCGTTCGCGAGGAACCGGAGCATGTTCAGGAAACGGCGTTGCTCCCGGTAGCTGCCAGCAAGCAGATTGTGCACCTCGTCGATCATCAACATCCTAAGACGCCCGGGACGCACGGCAAAGACCTTGTCAGCTTCCTCCGCCCCGCGCCGTTTCCGGATGACCTCTCGCTGATCCATCGCGTCGAGACGGGCTTTGACCGTTTTCCGGGTCGGGGGTTGAAATCCTTTCGCTTCGCACTCGGCACGGATCTCACGCCAGATTCGAAGAAAGCTCGAGCGCTCGCGAACCAGATAGTAACACTGCAGGCTCTCATCGATGATAATTTCGACGTCTTGCGCGATCCGTTTCGACCCCGGTTTCGGCCCGCGACGGTCCAACTCCAACGCCGTGGCACGTGCATCGTTCTCTCTCAAACGTCGGTAGAGCGACCATGTGTGGCTTTTCGCCAAGCCGAGTTCCCAAGCGGCGTCACCGATAGCAGCACTGATCGGCTCGCCCCTCTTCTCAAGCTCCAGGATCGGCCGAAGAACCGCTGCACGATGTTTCGCAATACGCTCGCTGGCCACCTAAATCCCCCGCCCCAAGAGGTCGGCACTTATCCACAGTTTCGACCGTACGGCAATTAAGGGTACAGTATGGTAATTAACGGTACAATATGAAAATTAAGGGTACAAGCCGCCATTGATTTTCCAGGATAATTTCAGACAAGATTCTGATTAATTAGGGTACAGTGACAGTTCTGGCCGGGCGGGGCGCGGGCCTTGCGCCAATGCAGTTCGACGCGGCGGGCAATCCGCTTGGCGGGGTCGAGGTCCATTTCCTGGGCCTGTTCGATACGGTCGAGGCCTATGGCCTGCCGATCGAAGAGCTGCGCAGCGTTTGGGATTTCTGGATCGCGCCGATCACGTTCCGCAATCGCCAGGTTTCGCAGGTTGTGCGCCGCGTGCGTCATGCCATGGCGCTAGACGAAGAGCGTTTGACCTTCACCCCGCTGAACTGCAATCGGGCGAAGGGCCCGGCGGGCGTGGCTCAGGACATTCAGGAAGTGTGGTTCCCCGGCTGCCATTCCGACATCGGGGGTGGGTATCCCGATGATCGACCGGCTTTTCAGGCGCTGGAGTGGATGGCGAGCGAGGCAAAGGGCTTTGGCCTGAAGCTGCGGCGCGGCGCGCTGACCGACCAGCTCGGTCGCAGAACCCCCACCGCGCCGATCCACGATTCGCGCCGGGGGCTTAGCGGCTATTACCGCTATCAGCCGCGCCGGATTCGGGTTGACCCGGAAGTCAGCGCGATGCCGGTCGTTCACACCGCAACCTCCGACATGGTGCTGAACGGTTGCAACGGCTATGCGCCGCTGACGCTGCAACCGGGGTTCGCCCAGCTTGGCGCCATCGCGCCGGCGATCGCGCCCAGGCAGCAGGGTGCCGTGGCCGATCTGATCACCATGCGAGTCATCGTAAACCGTCTGAACTATGCGCTGCTTGGAACTTTGGCGGTTCTGGCGATCGTCTGGCTTGCACGTGCCCGGTTCCAGCCTGGCGACTTCCTGGAGATGCTGCAAGGCAACTGGGTCGTGCTTCTGGGCCTTGTCGCGGCCTCGGGCAGTTGCATGGTCTTGGGCTGGACCCTGCGCGACCGTATCTGCGATCAGGCACGGATCTCGTGGCTGGGTGCGCCGATTGCGCCGGGCTGGCTGGCCAGACTGTCCAGCTGGCTGGGTGGCAAGGCGCGACATGGCAAGCTGATTGAACGGGTCAGGCGACCCTGGCGTGTGTTCGTGACCTTGGCGGTGCCGGCGGCGATTTTCTATCTGGCCTACCGACTGATCCGCTTGCAATGGGGCTGACGCCCCCCCTGCAGCAACCCACGCACCTGCGGCGGATGCCGGGCAGGGCCCGGCCCACGACGAAGCGACTCAGAATGCGAGATAGGCCGGCAGCCAGGTCGCAAGCGACGGGAACAGGACCAGCAGCAGAAGCACGGCCATGTCGGCGACGACAAAGGGCATGATCGCCTTGTAAAGCCGCGTCAGCGGAATATCGGGCCGCATCGACTGCAGGATCAGGATCACCATACCGATGGGCGGAATGATCAGGCCCAGTTCGACGATCACCACATTCACGACCCCCCACCAGACCGGATCGTAGCCCAGATGGGTCACGATCGGCAGCGCGAAGGGCAGCGTCACGATCATCGCCGCAAGCTCATCGAAGATCGCGCCGAGGATCAGATACATCACCAGCATCGCCAGGATGATCGCGACTGGCGGCAGGCTCAGGAAACCCACCCCCTCGATCAGCAATTCGGGGATACGTGCCAGGCTGACGAAATAGGTGAAGACCGACGAGCCGATCAGCACGAAATAGATCATCCCGGCAACCGCCGCAGTGGCCATGGCCCCGTCAGTCAGGTTTTCAAGCGTGAGCGTGCGGCGGATGAGGGCGAACAGGAACGAGACCACCGCCGCCACCGAGGCCGCTTCGTTCACGGTGAAGATGCCGCTGTAAAGCCCCGCGAAGACCGTCAGGATCAGGAGCAGTGCGGGAAGCGCGCGCAGAATGGCGCCGCATCTTTCTGCCCCATGCGAAAGCTCGCCCTGAGGCGCAACCGAGGGCTCACGCCGAACGATCCAGGCGATGGCCAGTGCATTGGCCAGAAGCGTCAGGATCGCCGGGATCACCGCCGCGATGAAGACGTCGAAGATATAGGTCCGCGCCACGACGCAATAAAGGATCATGCTCATCGAGGGCGGGATCAGCGCCTTCAGCGCACCGCCGGCGGCGATGGTAGCGCCCGAGAAGCCGGGCTGATAGCCACGCTTCAGCATCTCGGGCAGCGCAATGCGGGTGAAGGTCGCAACCGTTGCGGGCGACGATCCGCAGATGGCGCCGAAGGCCGCGCTACCGCCGATCGTGGCATAGGCAAGCCCGCCACGCCGGTGGCCCAGAAGGCTTGCCGCACAGGCGTAGAGATCCTTCGAAAAGCCCGCGACGCTGACAAAGGTTCCCATCATCAGGAACATCGGGATGGCGGCCAGATCCATACTGGCCAGAACCTGAGACGGGTCGGAGGCAAGGAAGGTCACCGCCGAATCCCAGCTTGTCTGCAAGGCAAAGGCCAAGATGCCGACCACGATCATCGCGAAGGCCAGCGGCACATGTAGAAGAACCAGCGCGAAAAGGGCTACCAGGGCCAGAACACCGATTGCAGTTGCGGTCATGGCGCAGCCTCGGCGTCAAGTGTGGTGCCCTCGCCGCGCAAATGGCGGATCAGAACCAGAAGCTGGATCACCGCCGCACTCCACAGCGCTACATCGACCACATACCAGAACGGCGCCCTGGGGATATTCATCATCCAGGTGACCTCGCCCGCCCGGGCGGTCTTGCCGGCAAAGATCCAGAACTGCCAGGCGATGCCGATCAGAACCAGAAGCACCAGGATGTCGGCGAAGACATCGGCGATGCGGGCAACGGCGCCCGGCCGCAGCCGGTCGAGCGCCCTGAGCGTGATATTGCTGCGTGCCTCAAGTGCGACGGGCAGGCACAAGGACACGCCGATGGCTGCAACCATATCGCCGATCTCGCGCACAAGATCGATCGGCCGCGACAGGAACGAGCGCATCAGCCCGTCCGACATGGTGGCGACCGCGAGAAGAAACAGAAGCCCCAGGCCCAGGACGCTCGTTCCCTGGCAAAAGATGCGGATGCAGCGGTTCATGATGCAGGATCCGGTTACTGCGGCAGGGCCGCGATGATGGCACGGGTGCGTTCCAGAAGGGCCGCATTCTCGGGCGCTTTGGCAGACCATTCGGTGATCACGCCCTCATAGATCCCGGCCAGTTCCGCTGCCTCGGCCTCACCCGGCGCCGCGACATGACGCTTGGGATCGGCCTTGAAGCCAGCGATCAGCTCTTCGTTATAGGAGCCGAGTTCCTTGAGGTAGAGGTCGTTGACCCAGTCGATGCCATAGCGGTCCAGAGTCTCGCGCGCATCCGCGGGAAGGGCTTCGTACTTCGCGCGGTTCATCAGCAGGGTCAGCGGGCCATTGCCCAGCGGGATCAGGTAGTTGTTCTCCGCAACCCGGTCGACGCCGAAATCCACGATCGCCGCCGGAACCAGGGTAGCCGCGTCGACCGTGCCGCGGCCCATCGCCTCGACGATCTCGGTCGGCGGCATCATCACCGGCACCATCCCCAGCGCCATCACGGTCTGGCCGATGATCGGCCCGACGATGCGCACTTTCTGCCCCTTCAGATCGGCGAAACTGTCGATCTTGCTGCGTGAGACGATGTTGTAATTCGGGTTCATCATCGAGCCGAGGACGACGTAATCCTCATAGCCGCGCAGGGCCTTGTCGGCCAGCAGCTGGCGGTAGACCGTCACTGCCTGCGGCAGGTCCTTGAATAGACCCGGCAGTTCCAGCACCTGATCATCGGGGAAGCGGCCGGAGGCGAGGCTCGGGTTGACGAAGGCGATGTCGACCACCCCGTCCAGGATCAGCTGCGGCTGCGCCGGCAGCCCCTTGCCCAGGGCGCCATCGGGATAGGCCTCGATCCGCACGGCCTGGCCGGCATCGGCATTGACCGCATCGACCCAGGGCTTGATGACCCTGGCATAATTCACTTCGGCCGCGGGGCCGAAGAAGGCGAGTTTCAGCACCACCGGATCGGCCATCGCAAGCCCGGCCGGCAAGGCCGCAGCCAGCGCCAGAACCGCGGTGCAAAGCAAGTTTCTCATGTCTTTCCTCCCATTGTGGCGGCCCGTCTCTTTCGATCCCCGGGACAGGCCGCAGCGTTAAACCAAGTCTTCCTCCGCCAACTGGAACGCCGGCGGTAGCCCGGCGGCCGGCAGAACCCTGCCTTCGCATGTGCCAAAGCCGATGCGATAATCCTTGCCTCTGGCCGCGCCACGCAGGGTGACCCTGTCGCCATCGGCCAGAAAACCCGCCCGTTCGGCGCCGCCCAGGGCCAGCGGCTCTATCCCGCCGCGGGTGATTTCCAGAAGCGACCCGTAGCTGCCAGGGTCCGGCCCCGAAATCGTGCCCGAACCCAGAAGATCGCCCGTACGCATCGCGCAACCGCAAAGCGCGTGGTGGCAGAGCTGCTGGGCCGCCGAATAGTAAAGCGCATCCGCTCCGGTCCGCGTGATCACCTGTGCCTCGCCCCCTTCCGGCTGCAACAGGACCTCAACGCCGATGTCATAGCGGCTGGGCTCGGCCTCCTCCAGATAAGGCAGCAGGGGGCGCAGTCGCTGCGGCGCGCCGATGCGGAACGGCTCCAATGCGGCGCGAGGAACGATCCAGGGGCCGATGGTGGTGGCAGTGGCCTTCGACTGGAACGGCCCGAGCGGCTGGTATTCCCAGGTCTGGATATCGCGCGCCGACCAGTCGTTCAGAAGCACATAGCCGAAGATCATCTCAAAGGCGCGGGCGGTGTCGATCATGCCGGTCGAGGGCAGGCCCACCACTGCACCCAGCTCCAGCTCGAAATCGAACCGGGCCGAAGGGGCAAGGCGCGGAAGATCGGCGCCGGGGTCAAGGATCTGCCCCCAGGGTCTGCGGATATCGCTGCCTGAAACCACCACCGACGAGGCCCGCCCGTTATAGCCCACCGGGATCGACAGCCAGTTGCGCGGCAGGGCATTCTGCGGATCGCGGAACAGCGCCCCCACATTCTGCGCATGATGCATTCCGGCATAGAAATCAGTGTATTCCGTCACCGCGAAAGGCAGAAGAAGCGACATGCCGGCCAGGGGTCTCAGATGCGGCTCGACTGCCGGCCGCTGCGCCGGATCGCTGAGCAGATCCTGCAGCCGGTGTCGCAACGCCGCCCAGACCGCGGGACCTGCCGCCATGAAATCGTTCCACACCGGACGCGCCAGAAGCCCGGGGTCGATACCGTGATCCACCGCCGCCACATCCAGCACGCAATCGCCGATGGCAATGCCCAGACGGGGGCCGTCTGCGGCAACAAAAACGCCATGCGGCAGGTTTTCGACCGGGAAATCGGTATCGCCATTCGCCGAGGCGAGCCAGGATTTCCGGCAGCTGGTTTTGCTGGTCATGGCCCCTCCTCCCCAGGTTGGCCCCACATGGTCTGCCCGCTCAGCCTGCAGGCAGGATCACCAGCATCGAGGCTGGCAGGTTGCTGCGGTTCAGGATCGAACGCCGTTGTCCCGGGGCGAGGCGGCAACTGTCCATCGGCCCGAGCACCGTTTCGCCTGCGTCCGTGATGATGGTGATCTCGCCCGTGACGACGACGTAAAGCTTCTCCACCGCCGAGGCGGAACTTTCCGCGCCGCCACCGGGCAGGAAATGCGACAGGCCCAGCGTCGCGAAATCGCACGGTCCCGCTTCGGCGCCCTGCAGGCGCAGGCCCGTCATCGCGAAATGGGCCTTCGCCTCATAGGGCCGGGCCTCGGCCAGACGTGTCACCTTCATCAGTTCTCTCCTCCCCTCGCGGCATTGCGGGCCTCGGCTGCAAGGAAATCGGCCAGCCGCTTGCGGACCGCACCTGCCGTTTCTTCGGTCCAGTGCCGGAAGCCCCGGCCAGATTTCATGCCCAGATCGCCGGCAGCAACGCGCGCGCGCAGATAGGGATGCGCAATGGCCGTTCGGTCCAGATCGGGCATCAGCGTCTCATGGATGGCGACCGTCAGGTCGAGCCCGACCAGATCCGATTGCTCAAGTGGCCCCAGCACGGCCAGCCGCCTGCCGAAACCGTATTTCACCACATCATCTACCGTCTCGGCGTCGCAGACGCCCGCGGCAACCAGCGCGATGGCCTCTCGCTTCAGCGCGTGCTGCAAGCGGTTGCCGATGAAGCCCGGAACGTCCTTGCGGACATGCACCGGATGGCGCCCCGCCGCGCGCAACAGCGCCATGACCGGGGCGATGGCGGCCTCGTTCACCTTCTCGCATTCGATGACCTCGACCAGGGGTACCAGATGCGGCGGGTTCCAGAAATGCGTACCCACGATCCGGTCCGCGGCGGGATTCCCCTCGGCGATCCGCGTTATCGGCAGCGCCGAGGTGTTCGAAGCCAGTATCGCATGGGCCGGCGCAAGCTCGGCCACCCGGGCAAAGAGCTCGCGTTTCAGATCAAGCCGCTCGGGTGCGGCTTCGAAAACGAAATCTGCATCCGCGACCGCATCCGCCAGACTGGCCGTGGGCTGGACCTGCCCCGCAGCATTCGGCGCCCGGTCGAGAAGTTCCGAAATGTCGGACAGCCTTTGGCCGACGGCATCGCGCATTCCGCGATCGGGGTCCTGCAGCCGCACCTCATGGCCCGCGGCGGCGAAAATCCAGGCGATGCCATGGCCCATGAGGCCTGCTCCGATGACGGCGATCCGGGCTTTGCTTTCCATCGCTCAGCCCGCCGTCAATCCGCCGTCGACATACATGATCTGGCCGGTGCAGAAATCCGACGCCGGCGACAGCAGGTAAAGCGCCATGCCCATCAGATCCTCGACCTCGCCCAGCCGGCCCAGCGGAATCCGCGCCAGAGACCGCGCCCGAGTGGCCTGACCGACCTCATCCTCGGACCACATCCAGGCCGTCAGCTTCGACCGGAACACCGTGGGCGCGATGGAATTGACCGTAATCCCGTATTTCGCCCATTCCGTCGCCAGCACCCGCGTCAGCGCATCGGTGGCCCCCTTCGAGGTGCAATAGCCGGTATAACCCGAGACATTGCCATGCCGACCGCGGACCGAGGACATCATCAGCACCTTGCCGCGCTTCTTCTGGTCGATCCACCAGCTGCCCACGGCCTTGGCCATCAGCCAGTTGCCGCGGACATTGGCGTTCATCACCGCCTCCCACTCCTCAAGCGGCTGGTCCTGGATGAAGCCCGCCTTGTTGTATCCCGAGGCGATGACAAGCTGGTCCACCGTCCCATAGGCGTCGAGTGCGGTCTTCAGGATTGCCTCGGCATCTTCCAGACTGTCGGGGCGGCGCTGGATGGTGACACATTCGCCGCCCAGGGCGCGGACTTCATCCGCCACCTCGGCCAGTTCCCCCGCCGACCCCGCCGCGAGGCAGAGCCTGCCGCCCATTGCCGCTAGCGTCAGGGCGCAGCCGCGCCCGAAGGCACCCGAGGCGCCGGTGATGATGGCGACCTTGCCGGCGACGGCGAAGGCCGAAAGAGGATCGCGCAGCTGTGCCGAAATCTCTGCCATGATCACGCATCCCCCCCAAAGCGGAAGGTCTGATCCGGGTCAATGACGGCAAGGATGCGGACAACGCAGCCCTCGCCCTCTGGCCAGCGCCAGGGGAAGGCCATGAAGGTGCAGCGCTTGCCGGTGACCTTGTCCAGATCGCCGCCGACATTCTCGATGCCGGGAATGCCGCCCTTGACCATCAGCGACTTGTGCGCCGCCTCCCAATCCGGGAAATCGGCTTTCACGTCGCGGCCGGTATAGGCGCGATATTCCTCGATCAGATGGGGGTGGGTCGGGCCCAGCCCGTGATCGACCAGTTTCGTGGCCATCGGATGGTCATTGGCCTGCACGTCCACGCCGACCATCTTGACGCCCTTCTCCCGCAGCCAGTCGGCGCCATCACGGTAAAGACCCGGCGAATAGGCATAATATTCGTCGGTATCGGCCATCTTGTGATGCATGCCCGTGTTGATCATCACGATGTCGCCGGGCCGGATTTCGGGCGTCGCGGCCTCAAGATCGGCGGCGGTGATCACTTCCCACTTGCCCTTGGGGATCGAGATGGCCACGCCGGTGCCGAAGAAGGTCGGCAGCGGATAGCCGGTCAGGCTGGGCGTGTTCTCGGTCACATGCAGCGGCGCGTCCATATGGGTGCCGCGATGCATGATGCCCTCGAACTCGGTCTGGTAGACGCCATCCTTGGCGTGGAATTTCTTCACCGTCACGTTGACCCCGGGCGACGAGGGCCATTCCGGCATGCCATGACCCCAGCGATGCGTCAGGTCGTAGATTTCAAGCGCCATTCTTCCCTCCCTCAGGCAGCCTTGCCGGATTCGATCCGGGCGGTCCCGGCCGGATCCGTGATGGCGACGAAGCGAATCACGCAGGCATCGCCCTCCATCCAGCGCCAGGGCGCGGCATGCAGGCAGGCGCGCTGGCCCAGCAGCGCATCGACCTCGCCGCCGACATTCTCGACCGTGGGGATCCCTGCACCCAGAAGGATGCGATGCGCGATGTTCCATTCGGGATGGTCGGCCTTGCCGTCGCGCCCGGTTTCCGTTGCGTAAAGTTTCGGCAGGCGATTCATCAGCGGCCCGCCGCGATGCCCCGCAAGCGATGTCGCCATCGGGTGGTCGATCTGCGGCGTGTCGATGGCCACCAGCGCCACCTTCTTCGCCACCAGCCATTCTGCGGCGGCTTTCGAAAGGCCAGGGGCCTCGCCGAAATACTCCAGCGATTCCGAGTATTTGTGATGCCAACCCGTGACGATCACCACTTGGTCGCCGTCCTGGATCCTGGGCGTGGCGGCCTCCAGATCGGAGGGTTCCACCAGACCCCAGCGCTCTTTCGGGATCGACAGGATCACGCCATTGCCGAACAGCCGCGACAACGCGATCCCACCCGCTCCGAGACCGCGCTGAACCATGTGGATCGGCGCATTAAGATGCGTCCCGGAATGCATGACCATACGCAACCGATGCGCCATGACCCCATGCTGGGCATGCTTCACGCTGCGATACATGATGACATCCTGGTCACCCGGCATCGACGGCACGCCATGGCCCCATTCATGGCTAAGCTCATAGAAATTCAGGCCTGTTGCGGCTTCGACGACCCCTGCCATTGCTCCCCCTTCGGCGCTCTTCGGGGTAGTCATCGTCGGAAAACCGGCAAAGACCCAATGCTTTCGCTCGCTGTGGATATGACTTAATCTTATACCGCAGGCAGGAGGAGCCCCGATGCAATCGCGCGCGCTGCGCTATTTTCTGGCGGTCTATGACTCCTGCAATCTTTCGGTTGCAGCCGGGCAGGTCCATGTCACCCAGCCGGCCCTTTCCCGTGCGATCCGCCAGCTGGAAGAGGAGATGGGCGTCCCGCTCTTCGAGCGTCGGCCCCATGGGCTGGAACCGACCCGCTTTGCCGATATCCTCGCCCGGCACGGGAGGCGGATGGATATGGAATACCGTCACGCCCTGGCCGAGATCGAGATGGCCGATGGCGGCGCTGCGGCCATGTTGCGGATCGGCGCGGGACCGATCTGGTATTCGCTGATCCTGCCCTCGATCTTCCCCGATTTCCTGCGCGAGAATCCGAAGGTGCGGCTCAAGGTCCAGTCGGGGGTGATCAGCACGCTGGTGCCACAGCTTATGGCCGGGCAATATGATCTGATCTGCTCGACGCTGGATTTCCCGGCTCAGGCGGGGCTGGTGCGAGAGTCCATCTTCGAAGTCGAACACGCGCTGATCGGGCGGCGCGAGCATCCGCTGGCCCGGCGGCTGGTCGAACAGCCCGACGCGCTGTCGCCGCAGGAGATTGTCGGTTTCTCATGGATCGTCCTGGCTGACGACCAGGTCGGCACCGGGCGGATCCTGTCCTACTTCGCGGCCCATGAGCTGCCGCCGCCGCTGATCTCTATCGAAACCTCTTCCCCCACCCATATGTTTGAGATGCTGAGCCGAGGCGACTGGCTGGCGCAAATTCCGCGGCGCCTCCTGCCCCTTGCCGAGCGCTACAATCTGCGTGAGTTTCCGGTACACGGTGCGTTCTGGTCGGCGCGGGCCGGGATCTGCTACCGCACTACCGACCCGCCCTCGCTAGCTCTTCTGTCACTCATCCGGCGTATCCGAGAGACGACAGAGATCCGTATCTGAAAGCAGTCCGAACTGCGCCAGGCGCCCCAACGCGACGGGCCGGCAGACCCGTCGCCGTCCTACTCGGCCTCGTCGCCTGCGATTGGCAAGCCGATATCCTGGTCGCTGTCGGGCCGCAGCAGGCCGGCATCCTGCAGCGCCTCAAGGTCGGGCAGGTCGCGCAGCGTGTCCAGGCCGAACAGCGCCAGAAAGCCCGGCGCGGTGACATAGCTGTAGGGCGCGCCCGCTTCGGGGCTGCGCGGGCCGCGCGCGATCAGGCCCTGACGGCTGAGCCGCGCGATCAGGTCGCGGCTGACCTCGCGCCCCGTCATCCGCGCAATCGCCGCCCGCGTCACCGGCTGCAGATAGGCGATGATGGTCAGGACCAAAGCCTCGTTCCGGGTCAGGCCCCGCGCCGTCTCGGCCTCGCCCCGGGCGGCGCGGATGGCGGCCGCGTATTGCGGCCGGGTGCGCAACTGCCAGCCGCCGGCGACGCGCGCGATTTCATAGGGGCGGTCGGCCAGCTCGGCCGCGATATCCGCGATCAGCAGCTCGATCGCGCAGGACCGGCCGGTGATCCGCGCCAGATCCTCGCGCGGGACCGGCTCGGAGGCGGCGAACAGCACCGCCTCGACCCGCGCCATCCATTCCCGCCAGCGCAGCGCCGGCGGCAGATCGGCCAATTCGGTATCCAGCGGCTCGGACATGGCTAAAGCCCATACAGGCGGAAGGTCGGCCGCCCGGTCAGCTCGCGCACCAGCCCCAGCGCGGTCAGCCGGTCAAACAGCCGCCTTGCAGCGCGGTCGCTGGATCTTTCGCCCGCCTGAGCGGCCAGGGCATCTTCGGTCTGCAGCGCGCGCACCGCCGCCGCCGCATCCTTGCCGCGCAAGGCGGGGGCCGCCGCGCGCAGGGCCACAGCCCGGCGGGAAAGGTCGGCATGCAGGTCAAAGGCACTCGCCGCCCCCCTGCCCCAGGCCCCGGCGCAGGCCGCCAGCCAGGCCGAGCCCTCCAGCCGGAAGGCCGCCCGCGGCAGATGCGGCGCGAGAAGCGGCACCGGCCGGTCCCAGCCAAGCGCCCGCGCCAGAAGCGCATCGGCCTGCCACAAGGCCAGGCCGCGATGGGCCGGGCCAAGGGCCAGAACCGTCACCGCCGCCTCGGCCGCAAAGCGCAGCGGCAGGGCGCGCCCGACCAGCGCCGCGCCAAGGTCGCGCAAGACCGGGGTCAGCGGCGCGGCCGGCAGATCGAAATAGCCCGGCAGTCGGGCCGGCCAATCGGCCGCGCGCAGCGACCGCGGCTCGCCCAGGGCGTACCATCCCATCAGCATCCGCCCACCCGGGCCCGGATCCTCGCCCGGCCGGGTCAGGGCAACCGCGTCGCGCAGCTGGGCTTCGCCCTCGCGCCGGCCATCCAGTGCGGCAACCGCCGCGGCCGCGCCCAATGCCAGCCGCTTGCGCCACAGCGCACCCACCGGGTCGTCCGACCGGACCAGCGGGTCCAGCGCCGCCAGGGCGCCACCGGCGGAAAAGATTGCGCTTTCAGCATCTTCCTGTCCGGCCCGCTGCCTGACCCAGCGCGGCAGCACGCGCGGGGCGGGGGCTTGGACGGGCGGCGATTTCGGGGGCCGAGTCATTCACCCAGCCTAGCAGCCCGCGGCGCCTGATACCAGATATGATCGCCAAAAGCGCCGCATCTGGCATGAATAATTGGCGTCCGGTAAGTTTGCATTATCGGACTTGGCGGGAGTATGCTCGACGGTATGACCGAAACGCCCGAGAAATTGCCTTCAGAACCCCCGGAACGTCCCGATCGCCATGAGCGGGACGACAGCGCTGATACGGAGCGCGACACGATCGCCCTGCCCTCCCATGTCGCTGGCTCGGGCACGCTCGACCGCCTGGTCGAAACGGCGCGTGACTATGCGCGTCAGGCGGCGTCGGAGAACACGCTGAAGGCCTACACCAAGGATTGGGCCCACTTCGCGCGCTGGTGCCGGATGCGTGGCGCGGACCCTCTCCCCTCGTCGTCCCAGCTGATCGGGCTCTACATCGCCGATCTGGCAGCGCCGGGCGGCAAGGCCCGTGCCCTCTCGGTCTCCTCAATAGAGCGGCGGCTGTCCGGCCTGACCTGGGGCTATGCGCAGCGCGGAGAACGGCTGGACCGCAAGGACCGCCACATTGCCAGCGTCCTGGCTGGCATCCGACGCAAGCACGCACGGCCACCGGTCCAGAAAGAAGCGATCCTGCCTGAAGACCTGCGCGACATGCTGGCCACCCTCCCCCACGATCTGCGCGGCCTGCGTGACCGCGCTATCCTGCTGATCGGCTTTGCTGGTGGCCTGCGTCGGTCCGAAATTGTCAGCCTCGACCACGGCAAGGATGACACGCCTGACTCCGGCGGCTGGGTCGAGATCCTGGAGGGCGGCGTACTCCTCACCCTACGCGGCAAGACCGGCTGGCGCGAGGTCGAAATCGCCCGCGGCTCATCCGATCAGACCTGCCCGGTCCATGCCCTGACGCAGTGGCTGCATTACGCAAGGATCGACTTCGGCCCGATCTTCGTCGCCACGTCGCGCAACGGCCTGAAAGCTACGGGCGAGCGGTTGTCGGACAAGCACGTCGCCCGGCTGATCAAATCCTGCGCCCGCGAGGCCGGGCTACGCCCTGATCTGCCTGAGGCCGAGCGCGTGCGGCTGTTCTCGGGCCATTCCCTGCGTGCAGGCCTTGCAAGCAGCGCGGAAGTTGATGAGCGCTATGTTCAAAAGCAGCTCGGTCATGCCAGCGCAGAGATGACCCGCCGATACCAGCGACGCCGCGACAGGTTCCGGGTGAACCTGACCAAGGCCGCAGGCCTGTAAGCCCCCTGCCCTTCCGACGAGCCTTTGCTGAAATGCCAAGCTCCAACCTGACCGCTCAGGTTTCAGCTAATCGCTTCAATTGAAATCGGGAACCAAACGCGACACTACCGCACGCGCGTTCTCGACACGCTCTTTGGGCGGGTTCGGGTCAAAGCCGCGCGCTTGCGCCGATGTTCTTGTGATGCCAGGTCAGCAGCGATGCCCAGCGGAGCTATTTCTCCGCTGGCCTGTTTCTTTCCAGACCGGGCTACCCCGGAGTTGCAGCGGCTGCATGCGGAGCTTGGGTCCCGGCATTCCTTTCGCGAAGCCGCGCGGCTGATGAAAAGCTTCCTCCCCTGCCATCCGCCCCATCACACCACGGTGCGTGACCGGTTGGGAAGAGTAGCCACTGGGCTCGAGAAAAGTCGAAGGGCATCAGGCGATCCCGTTGAAGCCCCGCCCAAAGGTGGTTTGACGGTTTTCGGGTCACGTCCGTCAAGCTGGTGTAATTTCCCAGATGGCCTGAGGTCATGATCAGGCGGCTTTTGTGGTAATGCTGAGAATGGGGTCGATCTCCTCCTTGTCGATCTGAGCGAAGGCCTCGACCATCATGTAGCGGCTCGAGGTCTGCCATTCGTCATTCTGCTCGAACAGCACCGCGCCGATCAGGCGCATGATCGAGGCTTCGTTGGGGAAGATCCCCACGACATCGGCGCGGCGCTTCACCTCCTTGTTGAGGCGTTCGAGTGGGTTGGTGCTGTGCAACTTGGTGCGGTGCTGGCGGGGGAACGCCATGTAGGCCAGCACGTCATGCTCACTGGCGTCCATCAGGT
Organism: Paracoccus sp. 22332; assembly: GCF_052045125.1. NCBI lineage: Bacteria > Pseudomonadati > Pseudomonadota > Alphaproteobacteria > Rhodobacterales > Paracoccaceae > Paracoccus > Paracoccus sp. 22332. The sequence goes on along the minus strand of NZ_JBQEOI010000039.1, from coordinate 1,029 downwards.
CTGCCAGCTTGGGCCAGCGGGTGCGGACCTGCTCCGCGACATGGCGCCAGGTATCGCCAGCGTGCTTGCGATCGGGCTGTTCGAACGCTTGCCGGATTGCTGCCGCGACCACCGTATGTTGGCCTTTGGAGACGTGGGCGAGTGCGTTGCGCATCCAGTGAACCCGGCATCTTTGCCAGGTAGCTTCAAAGATCCGTGCAATGGCGGCCTTCAGACCGGTATGGGCATCGCTGATCACGAGCTTCACGCCGTCGAGACCGCGGGCCTTCAGCGAGCGCAGGAAGTCTGTCCAGAAGGTCTCTGCCTCCGAGGGGCCAATGCCGAGGCCGATGATTTCCCGGCGGCCTTCGGTATTGGCGGCCACGGCGATTATGGCCGCAACCGAGACGATCCGCCCGCCCTGGCGCTGCTTGAGATAGGTGGCATCGAGCCAGACATAGGGCCACTCCCCCGTGAGCGGGCGGTTCAGGAACTCGCCGACCCGTTCATCGATGTCCTTGCACAGCTTGGAGACCGTGCTCTTGGAGATGCCGCTCAGCCCCATGGCCTGCACGAGATCATCGACCCGGCGGGTCGAGACGCCGCCGATCCAAGCCTCCTGGATCACGGCAACCAGTGCCTGTTCCGAGGTCTTGCGGGCTTCGAGGAAGCCGGGGAAGTAGCTGCCCTGCCGCAGCTTCGGCACCCGCAGATTCAAAGTGCCCAAGCGGGTATCGAGCGCGCGTTCGCGATATCCGTTGCGCCAGGTTGTACGGTCTCCGCTGCGCTCGTGCCGGCCGGCGCCGATCAGGCCGTCAACATCGGCTTCCATGATCAGCTGAAGAACCGCCTCGGCGATGCTGCGCAGCAAATCACCCTGATCGTGCTTTGCCAAAAGCTCGGACAGGTCCATGGTGGTCTTGGTCATCGGGGACTCCGTATGGTCCGGGGTTGAAGCGTCGAAACTCCACCTCGATCATACACCTCGATGGCCACCCGAGATTACACCGAACGTGTCGGTGAAATTACACCACGTCCGCGGACACTACC
>NZ_JBQEOI010000038.1:0-26399 GCF_052045125.1 Paracoccus sp. 22332 | reverse complement strand
GCCCTCCCTGCTGCCGCAGAAAGGGAAAGGGTGGACGACTTTTACGCCGCCCGCAGCAGCTCCATGCCGCCGCTTCCGTGGACTAGTTTCTCACCGCCGTTCTCACGGATCTAGAGCGGCGGTCATTAGATGCCCTCTGGTGCATGGCCTTCGAAAGCGAAGCCGCTGACGAATGCTCCAGGCCAGAATGCCCGGCAGCGGATTAAGCGTAGCACGATCCGCCTGCCCATCAACCGAGGAATTATGGACCATGTTGAGTTCCGCTATTGCTTGATCCGCTATAAGCCGCATATATGCATGGCTCACCCGCACTCAGGATTGCTTTCGACCGCACGGAGGCGCTGCGCTAAAGGGCTGCCGATAGGGTTGGATACTGTCCCTGAGCGTGATGTAGGTTCTGGCTGAGGTGGTCACCGGCGATGTTCGGTTAGGCTCTAGGCTTGGAAATCGGCACCTCGGAGGCCGAGCAGATCTGGACGGAACTCCTGCGCAAGCTGACGCGGCGCGGCATGCGGGGCGTGAAGCTGGTCATCCGCGACGCCCCCGAGGGCATCAAGGCTGCCGTCTCCAAGGTTCTCAGCGCCACCTTGCCGAGATGCCGCGTCCCCTTCCCGCGCAACCCCCTTGGCCATGCCGGAAAGAGCGGGCGATGCGTTGCCTCGGCTTTCATCGCCACAGCCTTCGCACAGGACACGGCCAAAGTCGCCAGCACCCAGTGGCGCGCCGTGGCCGACCAACTCCGGCCCAAGGTGCAGAAGCTCGCCACGCTGATGGACGACGCTGAACGCGACGTGCTGGCCTGGCCGAGATCCTGGTCGGCTGCGAGGGTCGCGCCGCAGCTTACAGGTTCAGCAGGAAGGTGGGTCAGAACAGCGCCTCCCCTGATCCCGCCTTGGCCCAGGCGGATTTCAACCCGTGGCTACGGCCTGCGCGGCCATCTTGCGCGCCCCATCCCGGACCAGCCCCGACAGCGCCGCCGTCAGGTCGGCGGCAAAGCCCGGATCGTCGCGCAGGGTGGGGGGGAAAACCTCGGCCAGGGCCAGGAAGCCCTTGACCGTCGCCGCCGGATCGTCGTGCCACAGATCGGCCAGGCGCGAGGCCAGGGGATCCCTGACCTCGATGGGGCGGCCCTGTTCGTCCGACCCCGAGACATAGCGCATCCAGGCCGCCACGGCCAAGGTCAGCCCCGGCACCGCGCGCCCTGCGGCCCGGCTTTCCGCGATGGTCCCCAGGATCCGCTGCGGCAGCTTCTGGCTGCCGTCCATGGCGATCTGCCAGGTCCGGTGCCGGATCGCCGGATTGGCGTATCGCGCGGCAAGCGCGTCGGCATAGGCGGCCAGATCCTCGCCCGGCGGCGGGGTCAGCGCCGGGATGATCTCGTCCCGCCACAAGCCGCGCACGAAGCGGGCGAAAACCGGATCGGCCATCGTGTCGGCGATGGTTTCGTGCCCAGCCAGATAGCCCAGATAGGCGAGGCTGGAATGGGTGCCGTTCAGCATCCGCAGCTTCATGTGTTCGTATGGCGTCACATCTGCGACCATCTGCACGCCGACAGTCTCGAAAGGCGGGCGGGGGCCGCAGAAATCGTCCTCGACCACCCATTGCCGGAAGGACTCGTGCATGACCGGCGCTTCGTCGCGGTATCCCGTGGCCGCTTCCAGCCGGTCCAGATCGGCGGGCGTGGTTGCGGGCACGATACGGTCGACCATGGTGGACGGAAAGGCGCCCTTCGCCCGAATCCAGTCGGCCAGGGCCGAGTCGATCAGCCGGGCCAGTTCCAGAACCACGCCGCGCACCACCCGGCCGTTTTCGGGCAGGTTGTCGCAGCACAGCACCGTGAAGGGCGGCAGGCCAGCCGCATGGCGCAGGGCCAAGGCGCGGACCAGGAAGCCCGGCGCGGAGCGCGGCAGCAGGTTTTCCAGGTCGTGCCGGATGTCGGGATGGCCGGGGTTCAGGCGGCCCGTGGACGGCTCGTGGCAATACCCCTTTTCCGTCACGGTCAGGCTGACGATATGCGTTGCGGGCGAGGCCATGGCGTCCAGCACGGCCTGGGGATCCTCGGGCGCGACCAGCACGTCGCGCAGGACCGTGACGACCTGCGGCTTTTCGCCGTCCGGCCCCAGTTCAAGCGCCGTATAGGCCCAGCCTTGCGGTTTCAGCCGGTCCCGAGTGCCCGGCGATTGCAGCGACACGCCGGTGATGCCCCAGCCGCCCGCCTGGGCCACATAGATCGCCCCATGCGCGCGGAAAAACGCGCCCAGGCCCAGATGGACGATGCCGCCCGCCGTGGCGGGGTCGCGGTGCAGCCTAACGTGCAAGCCAGCCTCCATCGACGTTCAGGACCGCGCCGTTGATATAGTCGGACGCGGGCGCGGACAGGAACACGGCGGTCTGGGCGATGTCTTCCGGGCGCCCCCAGCGGCCTGCGGGGATCCGGTCCAGGATCGCGCGGCTGCGGTCGGGATCGGCGCGCAGGGCCTTTGTGTTGTTCGTCTCGATATAGCCGGGCGCGATGGCGTTGACGTTCAGCCCCCGCGCCGCCCATTCGTTCGCCATCAGCTTGGTCAGGCCCGCGACGCCATGCTTGGAGGCGGTATAGGACGGCACCCGGATGCCGCCCTGGAAGGACAGCAGGGACGCGATGTTGACGATCTTGCCCCGTCCGCGCGGCATGGCCGCCCTGGCGAAGGCCTGGCAGGTGAAGAACAGCGCCTTGAGGTTCGTGTCCATCACCTCGTCCCAGTCGGCTTCGCTGAAATCGACCGCATCGGCGCGGCGGATTATCCCTGCGTTGTTCACCAGGATGTCGATGCGCTCGGATGCAAAGACATCGCGCGCCGCCATCGGATCGCTGAAATCCAGCCGCAACCCGCGACCGCCGCCCATCAGCGCCAGCGTCTCGTCGCAGTCGCGGCGGCCTGCGGCGATGACCTCGGCCCCCGCCTGGGCCAAGGCCACGGCGATGGCCTGACCGATGCCGGTATTGGCGCCGGTGACAAGCGCCACCTTGCCGTCCAGCGAGAACGGGTTCACCGCAGATCCTCCGGCTGCACGAAGTCCATGTCGGTGTAATCCACGTTGTCGCCCGCCATCGCCCAGATGAAGGTATAGCCGCCGATCCCTGCCCCCGAATGGATCGACCAGGACGGAGAGATTACCGCCTGTTCGTTGGCGACGAACAGGTGGCGGGTTTCCTGCGGCTCTCCCATCAGGTGCAGGACGCGGGCTTCGGGCGCCATGCCGTGATACAGGTAGGCCTCCATCCGCCGGTCGTGGACATGGCTGGGAATGGTATTCCAGACCGACCCGTCCTCCAGCGTGGTATAGCCCAGAACAAGCTGGCAGCTTTCCATCACCAGCGGGTGGATGAACTGGCGGATGGTGCGCTTGTTCGAGGTTTCCACCGCGCCGGTCTTCATCTCCTTGGCGTCGTTCACGGTGACAAGCCGGCAGGGCAGGGCGCGGTGCGCCGGGCAGGAGGTCATGTAGAACCGCCCGTTGCCGCTGAACGTCACCGCCCCGGACCCCATGCCCAGGTAAAGGACATCGCCGTTCTTCATCTCCCATGTCTGGCCCGCCGCCGTGACCGAGCCTGTTTCGCCGATATTGACGATGCCCATTTCCCGGCGTTCCAGGAAGCTGCCGGTCTTGGTTTCCTCGATCTTGTCCAGGGTGATGTCGGCGCCGTTGGGGACCGCGCCGCCCAGCACGAAGCGGTCGTAATGGGTATAGACCAGCCGGATCTCGGCAACCGCGAACAGACCCTCGGTCAGGAAGTTCTGGCGCAGTTCGGCGGTGTCCATGCGCTTCGCGTGATCGGGATGGATCGCGTGGCGGGTTTCGACATGGGTGGTCATGGCAGGGCCTTTCACAGGAAATCGTCGCGGCGGGGGGTGAAGCTGTCGATCAGTTCGCCAGCTTCAAGACAGGTGCAGCCGTGTTCGGCGCCGGAGGGGATGACAAAGGCATCGCCCGGCCCGACCTCGAAATCGCGGCCATCCACGGTGAAGCGGTAGCGGCCCGATAGCACATAGGTCGATTGCACATGCGGGTGGCTGTGCAGCGCCCCCCGGTCGCCCGCCCGGAAGGCGAAGCGGACGACCATCAGGTCGGGGGCATGGGTCAGGACGGTGCGGACGGGATCGGTCACTTGAAAACCCCCGGCAGCCACAGGGACAGGGCGGGCACATAGGTAACCAGCAGCAGCACGATCAGGCCCGCCGCATAGAAGGGCCAGACGCTGCGCATGGCTTCCCAGATCGAGATCCGCGCCACGGCGGCGGCGACGAACTGCACCGGGCCAAGCGGCGGCGTGTTCAGCCCGATGCCCAGGTTCAGGATCATGATGACGCCGAAATGCACCGGATCGACACCGAAGGCCGCGACCACCGGCAGGAAGATCGGCGTGGTGATGATGATCAGCGGCGACATGTCCATGAAGGTGCCCAGTACCAGCAGCACGATGTTGATCATCAGCAGGATCACGAACGGATTGTCCGAAACCGACTGCATCCAGTTGAGCGAAATCTGCGCCACGTGCAGATAGGCCATCAGCCAGCCGAAGGCCCCCGCCATGCCGATGATCAGCAGCACCATCGCCGTGGTCCGCACGGCCTGCTGGGTGGCGTGCACGAAATCGGACCAGGACATGCTGCGATAGACCACCATCGTCACCAGCAGCGCATAAAGAACCGAGATGCAGGAACTTTCGGTGGCGGTGAAGATGCCCGACCGGACGCCGCCGAAGATGATCGCGATCAGCAGCATTCCGGGCAGCGACTGGATCAGGAAGCGCAGGACATTGGCGAAGCCGGGAAACGGCTCGGTCGGATAGCCGCGCCGGCGGGCGACGACATAGGCCGTGATCGACAGCGCGACCGCCAGCAGCAGGCCGGGGATGATGCCCGCCGTGAACAGGTCGGCGATGGAAATCCGCCCCCCACCCGAGATCGAATAGATGATCATGTTGTGGCTGGGCGGAAGAAGCAGCGCGATCAGCGCCGCCATCGAGGTCACGTTGACGGCGTAATCCGCGCCATAGCCGCGTTCCTTCATCTGCGGGATCATGATGCCGCCGACCGCCGCGGCCTCGGCCACCGCCGACCCGGAAATGCCGCCGAACAGCGTCGATGCGGCGATGTTGACCTGGCCAAGGCCGCCCCGGACATGGCCGATCAGCGATCCGGCGAAGCGCACGATCCGCGCCGCGATGCCGCCGCGCACCATCAGGTCGCCCGCGAAGATGAAGAAGGGAATGGCCATCAGCGTGAAGACCGAAATCCCCGCCGACAGCCGCTGGAACACCACCAGAGGCGGCAGGCCCAGATAGCCCACGGTCGCCAGGCTGGAAATGCCCAGGCAGAAGGCGATCGGCGTGCCGATCAGCATCAGGGCGGTGAAGACGCCGAACAGGATCAGATATTCCATGTCAGGCCTCGGTCATCAGGATGTCTTCGGCGTCGGGCTCGGCCTCGACCATGCGGCCGGTCAGCCGGTTCAGCAGGTGTTCCAGAACGAACAGCGTCATCAGCACGCCGCCCGCGAACAGCGGCATATAGGTAAATCCGCCCGGCAGCCGGATCACCGGCAGCGAGGATTCCCAGGTCTTGGCCATCAACTGCCAGCCATAGACCGCCATGCCGACGCTGAAGACCAGCACCGCCAGGTCGGACAGCGCGCGCAGCCATGTCCCGGCGCTGTCGGGCAGAAAGAACAGCAGCACGTCGAAGCCCATGTGGAAGCTTTCATGGACGCCCACGGCGCTGCCCAGGAAGATGAACCAGCTCATCAGCAGGATCGCCACGGGTTCGACCCACAGCAGGCTGTCGTTCATCACATAGCGCATGAAGACCTGCGCGAAGACGATCACGGTCATCGCGACCAGGCCCAGGCCCGCCAGCCACAGGCTGGTCCGCGACAGCCAGGCGTTCAGACGCGACAATGCGGCGATGCTGCCTTGCATGGCGTCACCTTTCGATTGCGTGAAGGGAAAGGCCCGCGCAGGGTGGCGCGGGCCTTGGCGTCACTGGGTTTCCTGGATGCGCTTGACCAGATCCTGCGCCTCGGGCGTGGTCACGTATTTCTCGTAGACGGGGGCCATCGCCTCGATGAAGGCGGTCTTGTCCACGTCCTTGATGACCTCGGCGCCGGCGGCCACGACCTTCTCCTCGCTGGCCTTTTCCTGTTCGGCCCACAGCCTGCGCTGCACCGTGGCCGAGTTCCTGGCCGCCGTGCGCATGATTTCCTGATCCTCGGGCGACAGCTTGTCCCAGGCGATCTTCGACACCGCGACCAATTCCGGGACCATCAGGTGCTGGTCCAGGGTGAAATACTTCGCCACCTCGGCATGGCCGGAACTGTCATAGCTGGGAAAGTTGTTTTCCGCCCCGTCGATGACGCCGGTCTGGATGGACGAATAGACCTCGCCGTAAGGCATCGGCGTGGCATTGGCGCCAAGCGCCGCCATCATGTCCACGAATACGTCGTTCTGCATGACGCGGAACTTCATGCCCTTCAGGTCTTCGACCGACTGGATCGGCTTTTGCGAGTTATAGAAGTTGCGCGCCCCGCCGTCGTAATAGGCCAGCGCGATCAGATCCTTTTCCTCGAAGGCCTTGGCGATCTCCTCGCCGATGGGACCGTCCATGACGGCGTGCTGGTGTTCCTCGGACCGGAACAGATAGGGCAGCGACATCAGCTGCGTGACCGGCACGATGTCGTTGAACGACCCGAAGGACGCGCGCACCATGTCGATGACGCCGAACTGGGTCTGCTCGATGGTGTCCTTTTCCTCGCCCAGCTGGGACGACGGGAACACCTCGATGCAGATGCGGCCGCCGGATTTTTCCTTGACCTCGGCGGCCATGGCCTTGACGCCCTCGACGGTCGGATAGCCGTCGGGATGGGTGTCGGACGACCGCAGGGTGATCTCGCAATCGGCCGCAGAGGCAAGGCTGGCCGAACACAGCAGCACGGCAAGGGTGGTGGTGACGAACTTCATGGTATCCTCCCGTTGGTAAAGCTCAGAGTTTGTAGGCCTTCTTGGCGAGGCCGTAGGTCAGTTCGTGGGCAAGCGCGGGCGCCTCGTCGGTGTGCAGGCGTCCGGTGGCGACCAGCGTCGCAAGAAATCCGCAATCGACCCGCCGCGCGACATCGTGGCGCGCAGGGATCGAGCAGAAGGCGCGGGTGTCGTCGTTGAACCCCACGGTGTTGAAAAAACCCGCCGTTTCCGTGGTCATTTCGCGGAACCGCCGCATCCCCTCGGGGCTGTCGTGGAACCACCAGGGCGGACCAAGCCGCAGGCAGGGATAGACCCCGGCCAGCGGCGCCAGTTCGCGGGAATAGGCGGTCTCGTCCAGGGTGAACAGGATCACCGTCAGGTCGGGGCGCATCCCCACCGCGTTCAGAAGCGGGCGCAGGGCGGCGACGTAATCGGTGCGGCCGGGAATGTCGAAGCCCTTGTCGCGGCCATGGAGGGCCATCACCGGATCCGAATGGTTGCGCCGGGCGCCGGGATGGATTTGCAGGACCAGCCCGTCCTCCAGGCTCATCCGCGCCATTTCGGTCAGCATCTGGCCGCGAAAGGCATCGGCCTCATCGGGGGTGCAGGCGCCGCGCAGCGCCTTCTGGAACAGCGCGGCGGCGTCTGCCTGGGGCAGATCCTCGGTTCGGGCGCTGGCGTGGCCGTGGTCGCTGGAGGTCGCGCCGTGATCCTGGAAGAACGCCCGCCGCGCCCGATGCGCGTCCAGATAGCCGCCCCAGGTCGCGGTGTCGAAGCCCGTCTGCTGGCCCAGCAAGGCCACGTTGTCGGCAAACCCCGCCATCTCGGGATCCACGGCACCATCGGGGCGATAGGCGGTGACGACGCGGCCGTCCCAGCCCGATTCGCGGATCATCCGATGCCAGCGCAGATCGTCGGTCGCGGCCTCGGTCGTGGCGATGACCTCGATGTTGAAGCGTTTGAACAGCGCGCGGGGGCGGAATTCGGGTCGGGCCAGGCAATCGGCGATATGGTCGTAATACCAGTCCGCCGTTTCTGCCGACAGGCGGCGGTCGATGCCGAAGACATGCTGAAAACTGTGATCCAGCCACAGCCGCGACGGGGTGCCCGCGAACAGGTGGTAATGGCTTGCGAACAGCCGCCAGATCGCCCGCCCGTCCGTCGCGGTCGGACCGCCGTCCATGCGCGGCACGCCCAGGTCCGTCAGCGCCACGCCCTGCGACGCCAGCATCCGAAAGACGTAGTGATCCGGCGTCACGAACAGCTGCGCGGGGTCGGGAAAGGGCTGGTCCTCGGCGAACCAGCGGGGGTCGGTATGGCCGTGCGGGCTGACGATCGGCAGGTCGCAAATCCCCGCATACAGGTCGCGCGCCACGTCGCGGGCGCGCCCGTCCAGCGGAAACAGCCGATCCTCGTCCAGCAAGCCCATCCTCCCTCCCATCGAGTCGTGCTTGTTTTGCGTCTAGCCATCTAATATGCTAGTTTTCAAGAATGGTCAACTGAGTGTCGAGATGGCGTCATCGCGCGGGCTTTCCATGGTCGATCTTCCGGTTCTGGACGGGGGCCGGTCACGCAGCGTCACGGATCAGGTCTTCGACCTGCTCTATGACCGGGTGGTGACCTTGGCCCTGCCCCCCGGCGCCAAACTGTCCGAGGCCGAGGTGGCCGCCCAGATGGGCGTCTCGCGTCAGCCGGTGCGCGACGCCTTTTATCGTCTGTCGCAACTGGGCTTCATCGAGATCCGGCCGCAGCGCGCGACCATCGTCACGCCGATTTCGGAAGATGCGGTCTTGCAGGCCTATTTCATCCGGGCCGCGCTGGAGGAATCCTGCATGCGCGTCGCGGTGCAGCGCCTGACCCAGGACCACCTTGTCGCCCTGGCGCGGCTGATCGACCTGCAAGCCCAGGAAATCCAGGCGGGGAACCGCGCAGCGTTCCACGCCCTGGACGACTGTTTCCACCACGACATCTGCGCCTTTGCCGGGCTGGAATTCGTCTGGACGTTGATCCGCGACAATAAGGGCCATATGGACCGCGCCCGGTATCTGTCCCTTTCCTATGGCAGCGAGACCGCCTTCGCCGAACATGGCCAGATCCTGGAGGCCCTGCGCCACCGCGACGCGGATGCCGCCGTCGCCGCCATCCGCCAGCATCTCAGCCGGATCGAGGGGATCCTGGCCCGCCTGCGCCTGGACCAGCCGCAGGTCTTCGGCTGATCGCCGGTCCTTTGCCTGGATGAAATATCCTCGGGGGGAGCCGCCTGAAAGGCGGCTGGGGGGCAGACAGCCCCCCGCCTTCGCCGCCGCCGCGCGCGTCCCGATCCTATTGGATCGAGAACGGCTGCTGGAAATTATAGGACGCGTTCGTCAGGCTGGGCGGGGCTGCGGGACAGCGGGCGCGACCCATGGCCCGCGCGATTTCCCGGTCGACGCGCGCATTTCCGGTCGTGCCGCCCAGGGACGCGGCCTGAACCCGCCCGTTCCGCGCGATCACCAGATTCACCACGCCCCGCGATCCCCGCGCCCCCGACACGCGCGAGGCAGAGCGCAGAATGCAGGCCCCAACCTGCTGCTTCCAGCTCGCCTCGTCGCGGGCGCGCTGCTGGGCGCTGGCCCCGGTCCTGCCGGTGGCGCCCTGCTGGCCTTGCTCGGCCCGCCGCGCCGGCTGCTGCCGGGCAGGCTGTTCTTGGCGCGGTTCGGCCTGACGCTGCGGCTGTGGTTCGCGGCGCGGCTCGCGCCGAGGTTCGGGCTCGCGCTGCGGTTCGGGCTCCGGCGTGCGTTCGGGACGGCGCTGCGGCCGGGCCGAGCTGTTCAGCACCACCTCGGGCGGGGTGTCCAGTTCCGGCGGCGCGGGCGGGAACAGTTCGGCCATGTCGTCCAGAGGCGCCAGTTCCGGCAAGGGCGGCAGTTCCAGCGGCTCGGCCACTTCCTCGGGTTCCGGCTCGGGTTCAGGTTCCGGCTCCACAGGCTCCTCGGCGGCTTCCTCGACCGGCTCGGCTGCTGGTTCCTCGGTCGGCGCCACCGCTTCCTCGGTCGCCTCCTCGGCGGCGGGGGCCAGATCCACGAAGACCGGCTGGGGCAGTCCCGGCGGAGCGGCGGCCTCGGCCTGGCGCATCAGCCACAGCGCGCCGCCCAGATGCACCGCCAGCACTAGGGCCGAGGCGCCGCTCCACAGGGCGGCCTCGCGGATCGCCCGGCTGGCGCGCCTGGTCATCATTGGGCCGGTTCCGGCGCGGCGAGCGCCGGATCCGCGTCGGGAACGGCGGGCGTCGCGGGTGCCTGCGCCGATTCAAGCCCCACAAGCGCGATCTTCAGATAGCCGGTGTCGCGCAGGGTGTTCATCACCTCCATCAGGTCGCCATAGGCGACCTCGCGGTCGGCGCGCAGAAAGATGCGCTGTTCGCGGTCGCCCTGGGTCGCGGCGGCCAGGGCCGCGGCCAGCCCGCCCGGTGTGATGTCGGTATTGTCCAGCGCCAGCGTCAGGTCGGGCTTCACGGTCACATAGACCGGCTGGTCCGGGCGTTCGGCAGGCGTGGCATTCGAGACCGGCAGGTCGACATTCACGTCCACCGTGGCCAGCGGCGCGGCGACCATGAAGATGATCAGCAGCACCAGCATCACGTCGATGAAGGGGGTGACGTTGATCTCGTGGTTCTCGACCAGATCGTCGCCCGACTCGCGGATCCCGCCCGCCATGGCCTAGACCCCCGGCCGGGGCGCGGCGACGCCCCGGAAATCCAGGTCGCGGCTGACCAGTTGGCGCACGCCCGCCGCCGCATTGGCCAGGCGCAGGCGATAACCGGTGATGCCGCGCGCGAAGACGTTGTAGATCACCACGGCGGGGATCGCCGCGACCAGGCCGATGGCGGTGGCCAGCAGCGCCTCGGCAATGCCGGGGGCCACCACGGCCAGGTTGGTGGTCTGGCTTTCGGAAATGCCGATGAAGCTGTTCATGATCCCCCAGACGGTGCCGAACAGCCCCACGAAGGGCGCGGTGGACCCGATGGTCGCCAGCACGCCGGTGCCCCGGCCCATGCGGCGGCCGGCGACGGCCTCGATCCGGTCCAGTTGCGATTCGACGCGTTCCTTGACGCCGCCGTCGCCCGCCACGTCCAGGGCGGGCTGCGACCGGCGGTATTCCTCGGCCGCCTGGCGGATCATGCGAGACACGGCATCGCGGCGGTTGCCGCTGGCGGCGACGGCGGCCTCAAGCGTGTCGGCGCGCTGGATGCGGCGGATGCCGCCCTGCACGGCCGCGCTGGCGCCCCACAGTTCCAGCGCCTTCACGACCAGCACCGTCCAGGTGACGACCGAGGCGAAGGCCAGCCCGATCATCACCGCCTTGACCACGATGTCGGCCGCCCAGAACATCCCCATCGGCGACAGGTCGTGCGGCAGGTTCGGATCGCGCGCGGGCGGGGTCAGGATCGGCGCCAGGGCGTCCTGCATGGATTGTGGCAGGAAGTCCGCGACCGGCTCTGGCTGGGGCACCGCACGGGGTTCAGCGGCAGGAGCAGGCGTGGCTGCGGGCACGGCGGCGGCCGGGGCGTCGGCGACGGGCGCCGAAGCTGTCGGCTCGGAAGCAGGCGCGGGCGCGGCACCCGCAACGGGTGCTGCGGAGGGCACGGCAGGCGCTGCGGCTCCGGCTTCGGTCGCCGCCGGAGCCGTCGCGGGCGCGGCGGGTTGCTGCGCCGCAGGGGCCGGAACCTGGGCGGGCGCAGGGGCCTGAACGGGGGCCGGAGCCTGGACCGGGGTCGTGGTCTGGCCCGGCGCGGTCTCCTGCGCCGGGGCCGCAGGTGCCAGCAGGCAGGTGAGCGTCAGGGCAAGGGCTGCGCCGAGGCGGGGCTGCGGCAGGTAGGTCATGGCGTTCCTGGCTTCTTGATCCGCGGGGGCGGAGGGATCGGACGGGCGCGGGTCGCGGCCATCGCCGCCCCACGCATTGGGCCGGGTATCAAACAGCCATGTAAAATTGTCAACTATTCAGATTCATAAAGCGTCACGCGCTCCAATAGGCGGCCAGATGGGCGCGCGCCGTCCCGATTCCCAGGTCGTCGGCGATGGCCGCCTTCAGCGGCGCCAGCCGCGACCGTTCGGTGGCCAGCCAGATCCGGTCGGCGTCGGTGCCTTCCCGCCGCAGCCGGTCGGCCAGGGCCGCCTCTCCGCCGGGGGCATGGCTGACGCGGATCCCCGGATGCCGGGGCAGGGGGTAATCCGCCCGGACGCCGAACAGGTGGCATTCGCCGGTCGTGTCCGGGCCTGCGGCCTCGATGGCGCGGGCGAGGGCCGGATAGGCGGTCTCGTCTCCGCCCAGCAGCAGGCTGCGCCCCTGCGCCAGGACGCCGCCGCCGGGCCCGGTCAGCCCGACCGCCGTGCCCGCCGCCGCCGCCGCGGCAAATCCGCAGGTTCGCCCGCCATCGTGGACGAAGATGTCGGTTTCCATCCAGCCCGCGCCGGGGTCGATATGGCGCACGGTATAAGCGGGACGATGCAGCGCCGCTGCCCCCTTGGGCCAGACGGTGCGGCCATCCGGGCCGATCGCCGGCCATGCGGACGCCGGCGCGCCGGGGGGCTGCAACACCAGGCGGAAATGAATCAGGTCGTGGGCGAAGCGGGCCAGGTCGCCGCCTTCCAGCCGCAGCCGCAGGAAATCGGCGGCGATCCGGGTGACGCCCGCCACCCGCGCCAGGCTGAAATTCGGCGGATGCGTGCCCGGTTCGTCCAGCGACGACCAGGCAGGCCGCAGGCCCGGCAGGTGCTGGGCCAGATGATGGTCCACCGCCTCCAGCAGTTCGTGCAGGCGGTCGCGGGCATGGGCGCGGATATAAAGGATGCTGCCCGTCGGACCCATCCTGGCGCCGAATTCGTCGCCCCCCGGCAGCTTGCACCAGGTTGACCGGCCATGCCCGACATGCAGGTCCAGCCCCTGTTCGGCGGCCTCGGCCCGGATCAGGGCATCGACCGTGGCAAAGGGAAGCTCGGGCAGCGCGGCTTCGGTCTGGAAGGGGGGCAAAGGGTCATGTCTCATGAACAGGCTCCGGTCGCGGCGGCAGGGCGGTCCTCGTGGCGGATCCCGACGGCCAGGGTCGGGGGCGTCTTGCGTCCGCTAGGGTTTCCGACTAATCGTGTCAAGAATTGCGTCCAGCCTGCGCCAGATGCCGCGAAAGCCGTTGCATGAAGAGGCCCCCATGAACGACCTGACCCCCGCGCGCCTGCGGGCGCTGAAACGCGACGCCACGGTGCGGCCGTTCGATCTGGCCGCCCAGCTTGGCCTGCCCGAGGCCGCCCTGGTCGAGGCGGAGCTGGGCCATGGTGCCACGCGGATCGTCCCCGCCCCGTCGCGGCTGATCCCGGCGGTGCGGTCGCTGGGCGAGGTGATGGCCCTGACCCGCAACATCTCCTGCGTGATCGAGAAAATCGGCACCTATAACGATTTCCACGACGGCGATCACGCCGCGATGACGCTGGATCCCGAAATCGACCTGCGCCTGTTCCCTCGCCATTGGGTCCATGCCTTCTGTCTCGAGGCGCCTTCGCCCGATGGTCCGCGCAGGTCGATCCAGGTCTTCGACGCGGCGGGCGACGCAGTTCACAAGGTGCATCTGCGCGCTGGATCGGATCTGGACGCCTGGGACGCGCTGCGCCGCGATCTGGCGCTGCCCGACGGCGAAGGGCTGTCGGATTTCGTCCCCCGCGCGGCGGCGGAAGGCGCGCGCGCCAATCCCGACCGGGCCGACGCGCTGCGGGCCGAATGGGCGCAGATGACCGACACGCATCAGTTCAACACCCTGCTGCGGCGGCTGAAGATGAACCGGCTGGGCGCCTATCGCACGGTCGGCGCGCCCCATGCCCGGCCGCTGGCCGTCGCTGCGGTGGTGCGGATGTTCGACGCGATCCAGGCGCAGGGCCGGCAGGTGATGCTGTTCGTGGGCAACATGGGCTGCATCCAGATCCATTCGGGCACGTTCCAGAACGTCAAGACCATGGGTCCGTGGCTGAACGTGCTGGACCCCCGCTTCGACCTGCACCTGCGCGCCGATCATGTGGCCGAGGTCTGGCTGGTGGACAAGCCCACCCGGCGCGGCAGCGCCCTGTCGGTCGAAGCCTTCGCCGCCTCGGGAGAGCTGATCTTCCAGTGCTTCGGGATGCGCGCCGACAAGGGCGGCGATCCCGACGCCTGGGCGCGGCTGGCGGGCGCGCTGCCCGGCGGAGATGCGGCATGATCCGGGTTCTGACGCTTGGCCTGCTGCTCGCGGCGGCCCCCGTGCTGGCCGATCCCCATCCCGACGCGGGGCGCGTCCTGTCCATCGGCGGGTCGGTGACGGAAATCGTCTATGCCCTGGGCCAGCAGCACCGGCTGGTCGGGCGCGACACGACCTCGACCTTCCCGGAACAGGCCCAGGCGCTGCCGGACGTGGGCTATGTCCGCGCGCTGTCGCCCGAAGGCGTGCTGTCGGTCGATCCCGACCTGATCCTGGCCGAAGAGGGGGCAGGCCCGCCCGAAACCGTCGCGGTGCTGGCCCAGGCCGGGATCCCCTTCGAGACGATCCCGTCGGGCACCGATGCCGACGGGCTGGTCGCCAGGATCCGCGCCGTGGCCCAGGCCTTGGGCGTGCCGCAGGCGGCCGACGGTCCCGCCGCCGCGCTGAAGGCCGATCTGGACAGGCTGGCCGCCGTAACGCAGGACATCGACAAGCGGCGCGTGCTGTTCATCCTGTCCCTGCAAGGCGGCCGCGTCATGGCGGGCGGCCAGGGCAGCGGGGCCGAGGCGATCATCCACCTGGCGGGCGCGGAGAACGCCGTTCAGGGGTTCCAGGGATACAAGCCGCTGACCCCCGAGGCGATCACCGCCGCCGCGCCCGACGTGATCCTGATGATGAACCGGGGCGGGGACAGCGACCACGACGCGCCTGACGCAGAACTGCTGGCCATGCCCGCGATCGCGTCCACTCCGGCGGGCAAGGCGGGCCGGGTGATCCGCATGGACGGGCTGTATCTTCTGGGCTTCGGGCCGCGCACCGGGCAGGCCGCGCTGGATCTGCACGACGCCATCTATGGGGCGCCCGATGGTGGCGCTTGACCCACCCCGCGAACGGCTTGAGGGCGACCGCCGCCACCTGGGGCGCGCCCTGGCGGTGGTGCTGACGCTGCTGCTGGCGGTGGTCGCGATGGTGTCGCTGGGCCATGGCGCATCGGGCGTGTCGGCCCCGCAGGTGCTGGCCGACTGGCTGGCGGGCCGAGAGATCGCGCTGACCGACCGGGTGGTGCTGCTGGACATCCGCCTGCCGCGCCTGGCGACGGGCATCCTGGTCGGCGCCGGGCTGGCGGTGTCGGGCGCGGTGATGCAGGGGCTGTTCCGCAACCCGCTGGCCGATCCGGGCCTTCTGGGGGTCAGTTCCGGCGCCTCGCTGGGGGCCATCGCGGCGATCGTGCTGGGCGGTCTGCTGCCGCCGTCGCTGGCCGCCCTTGCGGGCTGGCACCTGGTGCCGCTGGCGGCCTTCGCGGGCGGCTGGCTGTCGATGCTGATCCTTTACGGCATCGCCACGCGGCAGGGGCGCACCTCGATCGCGACGATGCTGCTGGCCGGGATCGCCATGGCCGCCATGATCGGCGCGCTGTCGGGGCTGATCGTCTATAAGGCGAACGACCAACAGTTGCGCGACCTGACCTTCTGGGGGTTGGGATCGCTGGCGGGCGCAAGCTGGACCAAGCTCGCCGCCGCCGGTCCCCTGATCGCCGCCGCGCTGATCGTCGCGCCGTTCCTGGCGCGGGGCCTGAACGGCCTGGCCCTGGGCGAGGCCGCGGCCGCCCATGTCGGAATCCCCGTCCAGCGGATCAAGGCCCTGGCGATCCTGATCACGGCGGGCGCCACCGGCGCCTCGGTCGCCATCTCGGGCGGGATCGGCTTCGTGGGCATCGTCGTGCCGCATCTGCTGCGGCTGGCGACGGGGCCGGACCACCGCTGGCTGCTGGTCAATTCCGGCCTGCTGGGCGCATCCGGCCTGATCTGCGCCGACATGATCAGCCGCACGGTGATCGCGCCCGCCGAACTGCCCATCGGCATCGTCACCGCGATGATCGGCGGGCCGTTCTTCCTGTGGGTGCTGCTGTCCAACCGCCGGGTGGTGGACCTGTGACGCTGATCGCCCGCGACATCCAGGCCCGTCTGGGCCGCGCGACGGTCCTGCACGGCGTTGGCCTGCGGGCCGAGCCGGGCCGCCTGACCGCGATCATCGGCCCAAACGGATCGGGCAAGACCACGCTGCTGCGCTGCCTGACGGGCGAGATTGCGCCCCAGGCGGGCGCCGTCACGCTGAACGGCGCCGACATCGCCGGGATGGCCCCCGACGCCCTGGCCCTTCGCCGCGCCGTCCTGCCCCAGCACAGCGCGCTGAGCTTTCCGTTCTCGGTGGCCGAGATCGTGCGCATCGGCCTGACCGCTTATTCCGGCGCGCCCGCCGATCAGGACGCGTTGATCCGCGCCGCGCTGCTGCGGGTGGGCCTGCCGGGCCATGCCGGGCGACTGTATCAGCACCTGTCGGGGGGCGAACAGCAGCGGGTGCAGCTGGCCCGCGCGATGGTGCAGGTCTGGCACCCCGTCGGGTCGGACGGTCCCCGCTGGCTGTTGCTGGACGAACCCGTCAGCAGTCTGGACATCGCCCATCAGCTGACCGTGATGCGGCTGGCCCGGGATTATGCCCGGCAGGGCGGCGGCGTGGTGGCGGTGATGCACGACCTGAACCTGACCGCGATGTTCGCCGATCACGTCCTGTTGATGCAGGGTGGCCGCGCGCTGGCCCAGGGGGCGCCCGACAGGGTGCTGACCGACCCGCTGCTGTCGCAGGCCTATGGCTGCGCGCTGCGGGTGCGCCATGCGCCGGACCGGGGCGTCTGGCTGCTGCCGCAGGGGGCCGTGGCCTGAAGGGCTTGCCTTGCCGCCAGGAAGGCGGGACAACCGCCTGATGACCCCGCCCCCCGCCATCATCCTTGCCGGAGGCCGTGCGACCCGGATGGGCGGCGGCGACAAATGTCTGCTGGATCTGGACGGCAGGCCGATCCTGGCGCGGATCGTCGACCGTCTGGCCCCGCAATGCGGCCCGCTGGCGCTGAACGCGAACGGCGATCCGGCCCGCTTCGCCGCGTTCGGCCTGCCGGTCGTTGCCGACAGCCTGCCGGATCGTCCGGGGCCGCTGGCGGGGATCCTGGCGGGGATGGACTGGGCTGCGGGGCTGGGGGCCGACCGGATCCTGTCGGTGGCGGGGGACACGCCGTTCTTCCCGGCGGATCTGGCCCTGCGGCTGACCCAGGCCGGGGACGGCATCGTGCTGGCCGCCTGCCGTGCGGCCAGGGATCAGGTGATCGCCCATCCGACCTTTGGCCTGTGGCCCACGGCATTGCGCGACGACCTGCGCGCGGCCCTGGCGTCGGGCCAGCGACGCGTGCGCGCCTTCGCGGCTTCCCATGGGGCGGCGACTGCGGTCTGGGAGGCCGACCCCGAAGATCCGTTCTTCAACATCAACACGCCCGAGGATCTGGATCGGGCGTGTTCCCGGCCTATGCCGCTGTGACCGGAAACCGGATGATGTTGTCCGCAGGCCTGATCGCCCGGTCCGTCTTGCGCAAGGCGAGATCCTTGGAAAGCCCTTCCAGTTCAGCGATATGCAGTTCGATCCGCCACTTCGCGTCGGCGATCTGTTCGGCGCTGAGGTCATACTGTTCCGCATGGGCGCGGCACAGCATGACCGTCATGTGGGCGGATGAGAGATAGTCGTGGAGCGTGTCCGCTGTCATTATTCGGCGCATGGGTCTGTGTCTTTGCCAATCTATGTACGTGATAAGGGACGATTCGCTGATTCTTGTGAAGGTCCGGTTAATGCTGCACAAATTAGTGCTTTTTTTCAGGATGACGTAAGGGCATCCTGCGTTGGCGGAGGCATGGCGACGATGAAGGGAACGCCGCCCGGACTCTGGTGTTGGAAGATCAGACTGATAGGGTGAGATTCATGCGCACCATCCTTCCGATCCTTGTCCTGCTGGCCGCCCTGGCCTTTGCCGTCTCGCCCATGCTGTCGAACGGGTTTGGCGGCTATCGCCCCGACCAGTTCCCCATCCCGCAGGCCGATCCGCCAATCCAGCCCGCCGGATGGGCGTTCTCTATCTGGGGGCTGATCTATGCCTGGCTGATCGCCGGTTCGGCCTTTGGCGCCTGGAAACGCGCAGCCGATCCCGACTGGCAGCCGATGCGGCCCGCGCTGCTGGTCAGCCTGGCGCTTGGCGCCTTCTGGGTCGAAACCGCGCATCGTACCCCCATCGGCGCCACGGTGCTGATCGTGGCGATGCTGGTGCCCGCGCTGCTGGCCTTCCTGCGTGCCGGGCATCGGGATCCGGTCTGGCAGCTGCGGCCAGTCGCGCTGTATGCCGGATGGCTGACGGCGGCGACGGGCGCGTCTTTCGGGATGGTTCTGGGCGGCTTCGGCATCCTGTCCGAACAGGCGGCGGCGATCCTGTGCCTGATCGCCGTGACGGTCGCTGCCCTGCTGGTCCACGGCCGCAGGCCGGGGGAATGGGCCTATCCGGCGGGTGTGATCTGGGCCTTGATCGGGATCATCGCCGCGAACCTGTCGCCCGCCAATCCGCCGGTCCTGGCACTGGCCGCCCTGGCGGCGGCGCTGCTGGCCTGGCGCGCCGTCGCGTCCTATCGCCGGAACGCGGCATAGGCGTCCAGGGCGCGCTGCCTGCCTCGGTCCAGGTCGACCAGCGGCGCGGGATCCGGATCCAGAACCCAGGACCGGGGCGCGGCCGCCGCGAAATCCCGCGCGCCTGGGGCCTTCGGGTCCAGCCAGGCATCCCGATAGCGCCGCTGGCGGTCGAATTTCGCGGCCTGCGTGTCGGGGTTGAACACCCGGAAGAAGGGCGAGGCGTCCGGCCCGCAGCCCGCCACCCATTGCCAGTTCACCGCATTGCTGGCCGCATCCCAATCGGTCAGGCAGCGGGCGAACCAGTCCAGCCCGACGCGCCAGTCGGTCATCAGATGCTTGACCAGGAAGCTGGCGGCGATCATCCGCACCCGGTTGTGCATCCGCCCGGTCGCGAACAGTTCCCGCATTCCCGCATCGACCATCGGGACGCCGGTGCGGCCCTGCCGCCAGGCCTCGGCTTGGGCATTGTCGCCGCGCCATGAGAAATCGTTCCATTCCGGCCGCCAGCAGGTCCGGTTCAGGTCGGGGACGGCGTCGAACAACTCTCGCGCGAATTCGCGCCAGGCCAGTTCGCGCAGCAGATCCTCGATCCCGCCCCGCCCGTGAGCCTGGGCGTTCAGCGCCTTGTGCCACAGCCGCCGGGCGCTGACCTCTCCCACCGCCAGGGCATCCGACAGACCCGAGGTCGCGTCCTCCTCCGCCGGAACGTCGCGGCGCTGGGCATAGCGCGCGTCCACCCGGTCCAGGAAGGCGTCCAGCCGGTCCTGGGCGGCGCTCTCTCCGGCCTGGACATGGCGGGCCACCACATCCCAACCCCGGTCCATCGCCGCGCGCGCTTCCGGCCAGTCCAGCCCGTCGCAGCCGGGCCAGGCATCAGGCGCCGACAGGCGCGGCACGGGCAGGGGATCGTCGATCGGCGTTCTGCGCAGCGCGCGCCAGAAGGGGGTAAAGACCTTGAAGCGCGTGCCGCCGCCCGTCAGCACGCTGCCGCGCGGGACCAGATCCGCCAGCGGGTGCAGATGCAGCCGTGCCCCCGCCCGTTCCACCGCCGCGCCCAGCCCGTCGTTCCGGGCAAAGGGCAGCCCTTCCGTCGCATGGACCGCGCGGGCGTCGCTGTCGCGGATCACCTGGGCCAGCACCGCCGCCGGATCGCCCCGCCGGACGATCAGCCGGCTGCCCTGCCGGCGCAGGGCGGCGTCCAGATCGGGCAGCGCCATCGCCTGCCGCTGGGCCGAGGCGGGATGGGCGCGGGCCTCGGCCGGGTCCAGGATCACCAGGGGGATCACCGGCCCCTCTTGCGCGGCGGCGGCCAGCGCGGGGTGGTCGTCCAGGCGCAGCACGCGGCGAAACCAGCAGATGACGGTCATGGCACATCTTTCGTTCAGGTCGCGGAACCCGGATCGCGGCGGCAAAAACTTTCGCTGCCTCGGATTGCCTGGCCCGGCATGGGTGGTATAGCGAGACAATCCCGGACGAAAGCCGCCCCGTTGCCTGATCCCGCCGCCAATCCCGGTTTCGTGTCCCTGGTCTCTGCCGGGCCGGGCGATCCCGAACTGCTGACGCTCAAGGCCGTGCGCCGCCTGGCCGAGGCCCAGGTGGTGCTGTACGACGACCTGGCATCCGGCCCGGTGCTGGACCATGCCAGTCCCCAGGCCGAACTGATCGCGGTGGGCAAGCGCGCGGGCCGCCCCTCGGCCCGGCAGGATCACGTCAATGCGCTGCTGGTCGAACATGCCCGCGCCGGGCTTCGGGTGGTGCGGCTGAAATCGGGCGATGCCGGGGTCTTCGGCCGGCTGGAGGAGGAACTGGCGGCCCTGGCGGCGGCGGGCATCCCGTTCGAGATCGTGCCCGGCGTCACCTCGGCCAGCGCGGCGGCGGCGGCGGCGGGGATCCCGCTGACCCGGCGGCTGACCGCGCGGCGCGTGCAGTTCATCACCGGCGCCGACGTGACCGGGCAGTTGCCGGGCGACATCAACTGGGCGGCCATCGCCGATCCGGCGGTCACGACGGTGGTCTTCATGGGCCAGCGCAGCTTTCCCGAACTGGCCGCCGGACTGCGCGCCCATGGCCTGCCCGGCGACACGCCAGCGCTGTTCGCGCAATCCGTGGGCCACCCCGATCAGCGGCTGGTCCGCACGACCGTGGACGGGCTGGCCCGGATGATGCAGGCGGCCGAGGTGTCGCAGCCGGGGCTCATCATGTACGGTCCCTTGGCCTTCGACATCTAACAGGCCGCTGAAATAGTCGGAGAACAAGAACTGTTTCCCGTCTTGGCGGCCGATGAGGATCATGGCCGGGTCCTTCGGCACTGGAGGGCATGGTTGCCTTATAGGTGCCTGATGCCCCGTCCGGTGGTTACGCCCCCAACAGCCGGGGCAGTCGGGCCAAGTTGTTGGCGGCCATTGTCAGGATGAAGCGGGACCTCACCCGCTCAATGCCGCGATGGACGGTCTGGGCTATGCCGCCGACGGTCTTGGCCCATCCAAAGGGCTCCTCGATCCGCTTTCGATGCTTGATCGACAGGGCATACCCTTTGTGCCGTGTGGTGCGTCCGTCGATTGCCGAATTCCGCGCTTTTGGGGCGACATGGGGGGCGCAGGACCGGCGCAGATCGGCCACGAAGCCTGCTGCATCATAGGCCTTGTCAGCGCCCAGCGTCAGCTTCCGGGTCGAGCCTGAAGAATGACGATGCAACATGTCCAGCGAGGCCTTCCGCTCGGCATGGCCGTCGGCTTGGGTCAGGTCGCCCTGAACGATCAGCCCGTGGCGGTTCTCCATCAAGGCCATCGTCGGGAAAACGGTCCACTGGACCGTTTTCTGACCCTCCTCCACCCATGAAGCAGAGCACGGCACCCGCGCCGGGGCTTTCTTGTAAAGCCGCGCCTCCGGATCGGTCATGGAGGCATGGGTCTTGTTCGAGCGCTTCTCGTCCTTGAAGTCTGCCTCGGCATTGCGGCTGCGATGGTTGGGGCGGGGCATTGAAGGAGTCTCGCAGCTGTTTTCGGGGGTGGGCGTATCTGGGCTCGGCCCGCTTCGCCAGATGGCTGTAGCAGGGGGAAGGGGCGATCGGCAGCATGCTGCAGATAGGCTCGACCCCACGCATCCCCCCGATGCGCATCGATGAACGACACCATCACTTCGACCGGCGGTCGAACTCCGTCAGCGCAAAATACCCGCTCGCCTTGCGCAGAATCTCCTTGGCTTGCCGCAGTTCGCAGTTGTCGCGCTCCAAGGCCTTCAGCTTCGCGGCCATATCGGTCGAGACGCCGGCGCGCCGGCCGCTGTCGACCTCGGCCCTCTTGACCCAGTCGTTCAGCGTATTGGCCGAACAGTCGATCTTCGCGGCGATCGACACGATGGCCTGCCACCGAGAACCGTGTGGGCCGGCGCCGTCGAGAACCATCCGCACCGCACGCTCGCGGACCTCAGGGGAAAACGTGCTCGTCGGCTTGCTCATAATGCTCCATCCTCCTCAAGAGTTGGAGCCGCCGGCAAAACCGGTGCGGTTCACATTCATACTTCATGGATCGCCAGAGGCGCTCTATGAAGACGTTGTCGATGCAGCGTCCTTCAAAGTGGGCATTGGTGATTGTTATAGTCTTGAGTAAGGTAACGTCTACGACAGGATCGAAGGTAAACAACCCAGATGCTTTTACAGCTAAAGTAGCTCAGCAGGCAATTCCGATTTTATCGGAGAAGAATAATTAGTGCGTGTTTCCATCTCGATCAGACCCGCTCCCAGTCCCAAGCCAGATCAGACAAAATCTGTCGAATGCGGTGAAGATCCCGCTTAGGCAGGCCTTGTGCGATACGCTCCTCGTGGTCTCTGCTTATCCCTAGAAGATTGAGAGCAGAGCATTCCCCGGCAGGGCTGAGAGAAATCAGAACCCTACGGCGGTCTGCTGGGTCAGGTAAGCGGATGACCAATCCCTCCGAAACCATTTTGTCGATGATCTTCGTCAAGGTCGCCGGTTCGACCAAGACACGTGCCGCAAGTTCGCCCATTGCCAAAGGCCGTTTGTGCTCGAGCACCTTCAATATGCGGAAATGCTCTATCGAGAAGCCTCCTGGCTGCAAGCGGCGAGTCAGATCATCTTCCACTATGCGGTTCACGCGAGCGATTAGATAGCTCAACTGCTGACTCAAATCGGCGTCGGTCATGTGATACCCTGAATTCCTGTCAAACCAAAATATTGTAAGGTGAACAAGTTTAGCCATAGAAAACCGCTTTGTCTCGATCAAGCCATCCAGCATTGACGAACGCGGAATTCGGTGCCGTCGGCTTCAGCCAAGGCCACGCGGGCGCTGATCTCGGACCGGCCAATCAGTTGATAGGCAAAGGATCGCGGTATCCGCTGTCGCAGAGCACGTGCCATCAGATGCCCATCAACACGGCCGACATGGTGGGCCAGCCCAGCGACAAGATGGATCGCATCGTAGCAGTTCAGAGAGTTCGTGGTGACCTCCGGCAGTCGTCCGGCGAAGCTGCGTCGATATTCCTCCAGCAACTGCTCTCTCCCGTGACCTGTCGTACCGTTGAAATAGCTTGCGGTCGCAAAAAGGTTATCGGCGTTCTCAGGGGAAACCCCCAAAAGCTGCGTTTCTTCAAACGCCAAGGTAAGACGCAGTGTTCTATGCGATAAGCCCGCATCGGCGAAGGCCCGATTGAATGCAACTGCGTCCTCACCCAACAGCGCGACCACGACGAGATCCGGGCTGGCGCGGGCGATTGCCGTCATAATCTGACCGTAATCGCGCTCGTGCAGGGGCAGAAGTGCATGGCCTACCATTTGAGCGCCCCCGAGGCGTACCGCAGCCTCGGTTGTGCCATACGCCACCCGAGGCCAGATATAGTTGTTGCCTGCAAAGAAAACTCTTGAGACTCCGCGATTTTCGATCAGCCAGGCGACAGCTGGATTGAGGACTTCGGCATCCGTAACGCCAAGCGTGGCGACGCCTGCGCCACAATAGCCCCCTTCATATTGGGGCGTATAGACATAGGGTGCCAACCCATGCAGCCCGTCACGAACCGCTGATCGCAGGTGCGATGCCTGCAGGCCAATTACGGCGTCAGCACATTCATCGAGAACGAGTCTTTCAGCGGCAGCGCGCGCGCTTTGGGCGGTTTCACCCGAATCCTGCTGGATGATCTGAACTTCCTGCCCCAACACGCCACCACGTGCATTCAACTCGGCTGCTGCCACAAGGGCCGCTCCTTGGCAGCCGGGCGTCCAGAGCCCCGCCAGACCTCCATGTGACAGGATGACTCCGATGCGCATGCTGCCTTTGTAGTCATGCCATGAGCCTGTTTACGAAGACATCCGTCCAAGCAGCGAAAAAGAACCGTGGCGATGCCCGATCCACAGGCAGATGTGCGAAAACTGCGGCGGGTGGCGTTCCGCCAAGCAGAAAATACTTGAAAACGATACTATTGAAGATCCGACTAGAGCTGCCAACAGGAGGCTCTCATGAACACGCATGCCCCGATCTACACCGCCACGGCTGACATTCCCGACATGTCGCTGACCCAGGTGTCCAACCTCATTGCGACCGGTGCCGCGACGCCGACCGAGGTCACGGAGGCAGTCCTGACGAGGATCTTACGGATTGATCCAAGTCTGAACAGCTATCAGGTCGTACTTGCCGATCATGCGCGCGAAAAGGCGGCGCGGGCCACCGCCGAGCGGCAGGCGGGCCTCCATCGTGGTCCGCTGCACGGGGTGCCCATCGCGCTGAAGGACTTGTGTGAAACCTCGTTTGCACCAACCGCTGCAGGAATGGCGATATATCGGGACAATGCAACGGGCCGTGATGCGACAGTAACGGCCCGGTTGGAGCAGGCAGGTGCCATTGTGCTGGGCAAGCTGGCCATGACCGAGGGCGCCTATGCCGGCCACCACCCCGATATGCCGACGCCAAAGAACCCGTGGAACAGCCAACTTTGGGCAGGATCGTCGTCGTCTGGATCGGGCGTGGCGGTGGCGGCGGGGCTGTGCTTTGGCGCGCTTGGGTCGGACACCGGAGGCTCGATCCGGTTCCCTTCAGGGGCGAACGGCATCACGGGGATGAAGCCCACTTGGGGCCGTGTCAGCCGCCACGGTGTGTTTGCCTTGGCCGACAGCTTGGACCATGTCGGTCCGATGGCGCGCACTGCTGCCGACTGCGCCGCGATGCTGAACGTTATTGCCGGTGCCGATCCGAACGACGCAACCGCCCTGACTGCGCCCGTACCGGACTATTTGGCAGGCATCGCGGCGCCGATCCATGGGATGCGCATCGGGGTGGATGCCACGGTTCTGGACGGCACCTCGGCGGAAACCTCGACAATGCTGGTTGATGCCATCGCCGCGCTGACATCACTGGGGGCAGTAATCGTACCGGTGACGTTGCCCTTCCTGCCGAATTTGACCGAACACTGGACCGCTCTGTGCGGGATCGAGGTTTCCATTGCCCACAAGGACACCTATCCCGACCGCGCCAGCGAATATGGTCCCAGCCTGGGCGGACTGCTCCAACTCGGCCATGCACTGACTGCCGATCAAGTAGGCCGCGCAATGCAGTGGCGGCTGAGTTTCAACGGCATGGTCGAACGGGCCATGTCAGGGGTGGACCTGGTCCTGCTGCCGGTTCTGGGTGCGCCACTGGCCTATCTGGACAATGCCATAGGCGCGCCCTCGACTGATCCGGCCAATGCCGATCTGGGCGACCTGCTGAAGTTCACTGCGCCTGCCGACCTCACCGGATATCCGGCGCTGACCCTGCCGGGCGGGTTCGAAGCGCGCGGCGGCCCGATGGGGCTGCAACTTATGGGCAAGCCCCTGTCCGAGGCGCTGCTGTTCCGCGCCGGTCATGCCTTCCAGACCGTCACGGACTGGCACACCCGTCGCCCGGAGTTGGAGGTCTGAGCGATGCACAAGATCGACGTTCCGCAGGATATCCTTGCCCGCGCCCAGGCTCGCCGTGGGCCGCGCAGTTTCACCGCTGCGCTGAATCCCACCACCACCGCCCATGTCGTCATCGACATGCAGCAGGGCTTCCTGCGGCCCGGAGCGCTGCTGGAGGTGCCCATCGCGCGCGAGATCGTGGACAATGTGAACCGCATCTCGGCTGCGCTGCGGCAGGCGGGGGGCCGTGTGGCCTATACCCGCTTTGCCTGGTTGCCCAACGACCCTCTAGAATGGCGGGTCTTCTATCAGCGGTTCCTGAATGCGCGCGAGGCCGACACGCAGATGCACAGCTTCAGCCCGGCGGGCATGGATCTGCCCCTATGGCCCGGGATGGACGTGGCGCCCGAGGATTTCGTCGTCGACAAGACGCGCTACAGCGCGTTCACGCCCGGAACCTCTGGCCTGCCGGAGTGGCTGAAGGCGAGCGGGATCAGGACGCTGATCATCACTGGCACCTTGTCCAACTGCTGCTGCGAAAGCACGGCGCGCGATGCGATGCAGTCGGGTTATGAGGTGATCTATGTGGCGGACGCCAATGCGACGCTGACGGATTTCGAACATAACGCGGCTCTTGCCAACATGATGACGCTGTTTGCCGACGTGATCGACACCGACACGTTGCTGGCGCGCCTGTCCTCGCGCGCCGCAGCCTAGGCTCCAGACTCATTAACTTTAGAGCCAGAAGATGACGGTTGCAGCGAGAGCTATGGCCGAGAAGAAGACGATGGGGCACCTGTCGTATCGGGTTGCAACTCGC
>NZ_JBQEOI010000037.1:0-26830 GCF_052045125.1 Paracoccus sp. 22332 | reverse complement strand
GCGGCACCCCGCGTTGAGCGCAGATCGAGGGTGACGGCCTGCGGCAACCGTTGCATAGCGTAATAGTGTAATATTACTCTATTATAATAGAGTAATATTACCCTAGCATGCTATCATTCCGCCGGAGAGCCTGCCCGAAGCTATCACAATAGCAACCTAGGATAATAGCATCCTGGCACGCTATCACCCTGCTCCGGATTGCAGAGCGGCTCTCGGCGGCGGCCACATGGTCAAAATGATAGCATGATAGGCGTCTATGATAATATCATGCTAGCTTGATGGTGGACCGGAGGCGCAAAGCGCTGCCGTGAACGCCGGCGATAAGGGAAGCGAATGGAGTTGAGGGAGATGCTGTTCAGGATGAGCCACCGGCCTCGCGAAGCTTTGTTGGTAAGCGCCACGTTCTCCAAGCCGGAACAGTTAGGGCCTCTTCGCAACCCGGCCCTCGACGAAATGCGCCGCTCCCTCCGGTCAAGGATCCAATTGCCCGATCCGCAGGCTGCAAAACGAAAAATCACCGCGTAACTTGGTTTTGATTAAAAACCCTCGAAAAACAGGGCAAAATCGCCTTCTCAACATGGCTTTTTTCAAGCCAGACTCGAAATACGGAAAAGAGAAAAAGGAAAATTATTTTTCCGGGGAGATGTGCATGAATTCTTCCTTGGTGGAAATCGCGTCTCCGGGGAGATGAGGTCAGCGGCGACACCGTGAGTATGGGAACCATCACGGATCCAATGCGGAGGTGGCCTCCGAAGGCAGAGAGCGCCACACCTTGACTGGCACTCCCTGAACGCTGGGCCAGGACAGTGGCAAGGGGTCGATCGCGTGTGCGTCCTTGTCCCCCGCAGAGACGATGACCATTGCTGGGCGATGCCCTCCCAGGCATCAGCCATACACCAACTCCGGCGCCACCGCCTCCCAGACGTCCCGGCGCAGGTGAGCGCGGAACTCCTCCTTGTTGTCGGCCTTGCGCCAGCGCACCACGGCGCCGACCTCTCCGCGCAGGAAGTTCAGACCCCCCGGTGGCGACTAGCTTCGAGCCATGCGCGCCAGGGCACGTCCATGGACATCGTGGAGCAGCCAGGCTCCCGCTTCGTTCACCAGGCGCACAGGATTGTAAGCGGTCTCTGGCCCCCACATTGTCTGATCTTGTCGTAGCTGCGAGGCGTTCTCCCATTGTTTGAAGGGAGTGCGTTTCGCAATGTGTGCTCAAACTGCGTTTCTCACATCGCTGGGTGTGGATGGTCGTGCAGGCACATAAGAAGATCGGCATCCAAGATCGGCACAGAGTTGCGCTTATTGCTCATAACTCATAGTAATCACGTCACTTCCTTTCATCACGAGATCGGCAAGATGATCCTTGAAACACCGGCCCGTATCGAACCCTGCGGGATCGAGGAAACCATCCCCGTGGCGCTGACGGATCTGGTTCTCGAAATCCGATCGGCGGCAGAAGCGCTCGGGCGCGGGCTGCAGCCAGACAGCGCGGCCGAGTTGCGTGCCATGACGCGGATCATGAACGCCTACTATTCGAACCTGATCGAAGGCCACAATACCCGTCCGCGCGACATTGAGGCGGCCTTGGCCGGCCATATGGATCAGGTCGAGAACCGCCCACTGGCCGAAGAAGCTGCGGCCCATGTGCGCGTGCAGGAATGGATCGACGACATCCACGCACAAGGCGTGCTTTTTGAACCGACCTCGGTCGCGTTCATCCGCGATCTGCATCGCCGCTTTTACGAGGCCATGCCTCTGGAGCTGCGCTTTGTCGAGCATAATGGTCAACACAAGGAGATCATCCCGGGAGCCTTCCGCGCCGAGGGCGAGGAGGTCGCCGTGGGCCGTCACCTGCCTCCCTCGGCACCGCGGATCCCGGATTTCATGGACTACTTCGCCGCCCGCTATCATGGACTGACACGCGGCGCATCCGGCCGCATCCTGTCCATTCCCGCAGCGCATCACCGGCTGAACTATATCCACCCATTTCTAGATGGAAATGGCCGCGTTAGCCGGCTGATGTCCCATGCCATGTGTCAGGCGGCGGGAATCGGAGGTCATGGATTGTGGTCGATCAGCCGGGGGCTTGCACGCGGGCTGCAAGACCCTGCAGAATATAAAGAACGTATGGATGTCGCCGACCGGCCGCGTCAGGGCGACCGCGACGGGCGCGGAAACCTTTCGCTAGCGACTCTGACTTCCTTTTCTGGATGGTTCCTGACCGTCATGCTGGATCAGTTGCGCTTTACCGACGCGATGTTCGATCTCGGGCGGCTAAAGGACCGTTACACGAGGCTCATAGCCGATCTGTATCCAGGCAGCGATCGAATGCCGCAGTTGGTATCGCATGTGCTTCGGCACGGAGAAATGCCGAGGGGTGACGCGCCCCTCGTCACCGGCGCATCCGAGCGTGCCGCGCGGGGCGACCTTGGCAATCTGATCGCTGGCGGTTTTCTGAAATCGTCAACACCCAAAGGGCCAGTGCGCATCGCCTTTCCCCTAGATTATCGTGAACGGTTGTTTCCGAACCTTTTCACCGATGCCGAACCTCTGGTGCCGCCACCCCCCCTGCCGCCAAGGTATTGAGAAAGCCCCGTGTCAGGTCCGTGCTCAACCGGAAAAGGATGTTGGTCAAATCGGCCAAGAATGTGAAGCCTGGTGGGCCAGCAGGATAATTCCCAAGGCTGGTTAACCCGGATGAAGCATTCCCTCACAGCCTTATATTCGTTTAGAGTGCCTGCCCAGCCAAGTGCGCAATTCGTTCCCAATCAGCCCTTGTGCCTCTGGGCTGATCCCGCTTATTGGTCCGAGGAGATAGAAGCCAGGCTGCGCAGCATGAAGCTGAAGAGCCACATCCACCGCAAAGGCAAGCGTGTATCGACCCAGTGAAAACCTGCTCATGCTACAAGGAGTAAAACGTAGCGATGAGTGGACAATTGGAAGACGTCGTCAAACGGTGGACGGCCAAGCGTAAGTCTGCGCTGGTCATCGAGATCATTCAGGGCAAGACGACGGTGGCGGAAGCCAGCCGCAGCTATGACCTTTCCCTATCCGAGATCGAAGGCTGGGTCGATGATGCCCGTCGGGCATGGAAAATGCGCTGCGAGCGAACCCGCTCGATGTTCGGCAGGAATACGAGAAGCAGCTCCGGGATCTGCAGGAGACCTATGGCGAGGCCATGCTGGAACTGCGCGCCCGAAAATAGCTGGCGGCCCTCATGGAGCGGGAGGACGACAATTGATCCGGACGCTCCATGAGGGCCTGCTGGCGTATGGGATCAAGGTGTCTTTGGCAAAGCTCTGCGCTTAGTTCGGCGTGCCGCGACGGACGGTCTATTACAAGCCGACCAAGGCTGCGCCAAAGGTCGATGCGCGCTTCGTGGACCCAATCAAGGCGATGATCGAAGAGAGCCCTTCGTTCGGCTACCGGACAGTGGCGTTCCTGCTGGGCTTTAACAAGAACACGGTGCAGCGGATCTTCCAGCTGAAGCATTGGCAGGTCCGCAAGCGCCCCATCGGCATGCGGCCCCGCATCCAGGCGCTGCCGTCCGTCGCCATCGCGCCGAACGAGCGCTGGTCCACCGACCTGTGCCGGATCTGGGCCGGCAAGGACGGCTGGACCTCCTTGGCCTTGGTCATCGACTGCCACACGCGCGAGCTTCTCGGCTGGCACCTGTCGCGCACCGGCAAGGCAACGACGGCTGCCAGCGCTTTAGAGCACGCCCTGATCAGCCGCTTTGGCACCCTTGGCCGCGTCAATCGCGAGTTCCTGCTGCGGTCGGACAATGGCCTGGTCTTGCAGAGCAGCTCATCGACCTGGTAAAGTAGCGGCCTTTGAGAGGGCGAATTCCGGATCTTCTGTTCATGCGACGTTCATGTCCAAACGCAATCTTGTAGGCCTGAAAAGGGAACACCTGCAATCCGATCAACGCTGGCACGCAACCCCAGACCGGGCCCGCTATTGACCCACGTGGCCTGCTTCCTGCTTACCGTCTTGCTGCCTCTCAGGAAAATGCACAAACGCACCTTCAGGTGAACAAGTCGGGGCGAACATTCAACAACTCGCTTGCCGACGCAACAAATACGGAAGAAGTAATTTCGTAAAATTCTTTCTTACAAATGAATTTCAAAATATTACGATTGAGAAAAATCCGCTAAGTTTTCCATCCCACCATTCTACGAGGCTGTCATCAGAGTTGTTGATCTTTCTGGATGCAACCTCTAGTTTATCACGCATATAGCAAACAACTTTTGACCAGCTCGACGACTTCCAATGAACACTTAGCCAAGGACTAGGGAACCAGCTTTGTGCCGGTCCAACGGTCCAACGGTCCAACGGTCCAACACCTTTTCAGCACTTGTGCATCAACGGCAAAGGAGGTTGGCCATGACGGAACAATTCAATAAATACGGGATCTCGCCCGACAACGAGGAGAGCGGTCTGGAGAATATCGGAGCACAAGGTTCTGCGGAGCATTATAATCTTCCCGTCCCTCTCGCTGGTTTACAGACGAACAAAGCGGACGATGCCCTCGATCCTCTTCAGAAGTTCGTCCAGCAAATTCGGGAAACGCTTCCGCTTGGTTATGCTGTGGATGAAGAAGAGCAGGTCATTGTCAATGCAGCCATCCCTGACGGACTTTGCGGCCTCTTCCGTCCGGTGCTGCGCGTGCGTGATCCGCATTCTGGGAGCGGATGGGCCCTCAAGCTCGAGTTCCTCGATCCTGACGGCAGGATTCGCACCCAAACCTATGAAGAGACGGACACATTCGGAACAGGCCGATATGTTCAAGAGCTTCGTGGATACGGCTTTTATATCGGCCCTGCACCAACGGAAGTGACACGATTGCTGCGAAGCTGGACACGTCAATCACCTCCGGCGAAAGGCTGGCGTGTTGCGCGAACGGGCTGGTCAACGTTTCCGGACGAGGAAGAGGTCTATGTCCATTCGGATGGCTCGGTGGATTCAGATCGCAACCACCTGGGCCAGAAAATCATTCTGCGCGGAGCCCGCCCGGTCGAGGTGAACGGCACCCTAGAACAATGGTCAGCTGTCGTGGCAACCATGGCGGTGGGTAATCCCCTGATGATCTTCGTCATCGCGGCGTCTCTTGCTGCTCCCTTTATGAAGCCGGCTGACCTTCAGACGATTGTGTTCAACCTTTATGGCCGCTCGTCCTCCGGAAAGTCTCTGCTCCTTCAGGTCGCGCAGAGCTGCTGGGGAGATCCCGCGAGGCTGCGCCGCTGGTCGGAAACCTCTGCGGGCATGAGAGAGCTGAGAGGGTTAAGCAACGACGGGCTGATGGCCTGCGACGGGCTCCCCGTAAACCCCTCGTCAAAGGATCTGACAGCGCTCACGGATCTTGAGGAAGACAGCCATTTCGCCGATGCCCATGCCCGCCACCGGAACCTCGTGCTGATGAGCGGTGAGATTTCGAGCGAGACCATTTTCCGCCGTCGCCGCAAGAACCCTTCTGAAGCGTTCCAGACACGCTTTCTGGATATTCCTGTCGATCAAGGTGCGTATGGCGGCTTCAACGATCTTCGCGGCTATCAGAGTCCAGACGCTTTGATTAATATTCTGCGAATGGGACTTGCTGCCAACTACGGGCATGCGGGGCGGGCAGTAACAAGGCTGCTGATCGATAATCATGACCTCTGCAAACACAGCCTGCCCCGCTGGATGGCCAGCTTCGTGCGGCAGGAGTTAAAAGCGCGAGGTCAAGATGTCTCCAATCCGGTCTTCGTCCAGCATCTGAGGCGCTTTGCCCTGGTGTCTGTCGTGGGGGAGATGGCGATCAAATGGGGACTGTTGCCATGGCCCCGTGGCACAGCCGATCAGGCGGTCCGTGATGTTAGTTCGATGTGGCAAGCGACCTCGACGCTGGGGGAATTCGGGAAATCACTATACCGGCTGACGGCCTTCCTGAAAAAACGTGAGGACCAGCTTCCCTGGGAAGGAGACATGCCTTTTCCTGAAGACCATCCCGTGGGATTTCAGGATGCGGGGTATTACTATGTCAAGCCGGAACTGTTCCGCGAGGAGATCGCAGATGATCCTGACGAACTGAACGCGCTCGATCGCGCGGGCATTATCGTGAACGGCGGAGAGCAACGGTCGCATCAATATAAAACGGGTGCGAAGCAATGGCATAAACGACCTCGGGTCTACAGGATAGCCAAGAACGCCTTGCAAACACGTGAGATAAAGCGCGAATAGGACAACGCTGCCTTCATTGGCACCCTTCTGCGGTGACGACGCGGAGCACAAGGCCAAGGCAACACGCGTCATTGCAAGTTATCACCCGCCATCAACGTGTAAGAAGGCGCCAATTGGCCCAAGATGCTGTCCCACGGAGTTCTCTAATCGCCTTCGTCAAGGACTGACCTTTCTACGTTTCAGCCTGCGCACCGGGCTCTGTGGTTCTCTCCGCGGTCACCGCGCCGGATGCCGCATGTTTGCGTTCAGGGTCGGGTGAATCGAAGTGGTGTGCGCGGTCTTTGCCGCAGTCTTGGGAACGATCTCACCCGCGCCGCGCGTCCCGGCTGGACGCATTCTGTTGCGCTGATGTCAGCGACGGT
The DNA here is from genome assembly GCF_052045125.1 of Paracoccus sp. 22332. Classification (NCBI taxonomy): domain Bacteria; kingdom Pseudomonadati; phylum Pseudomonadota; class Alphaproteobacteria; order Rhodobacterales; family Paracoccaceae; genus Paracoccus; species Paracoccus sp. 22332. Next base: position 20,252 of record NZ_JBQEOI010000037.1, on the reverse strand, counting down.
GCGACTGTGCGACTTCAGGCCATGGCTGCTTCCTCTTGGAAGGGCGTGTTGGTGCGCCACATGGCATGCAGCGTCACGGCCAGCTTCCGCGCCAGTGCAACCTTGGCCTTCCGTGGCCCGGTTCTGTCGGCAACTGTCTTTGCCCAGTTGCGCAGGCGGGAGCCGCCAAGCTTCCGGCAGAAGATTGCGTTTGCTGCTTCGAACAGGCATTTCCGGGTAAACCTGTCGCCGCGCTTTGACACCCGTCCGTTCCGGCTGATCTCCCCCGACTCATATCGCTTCGGCGTCAGTCCGAGATAGGCGCCTGCGCTGGAGGACCGCCGGAACCGCGCGGCGTCGTCGAAGGCTGCAACAACCGCCATGGCGGTGATCGGTCCGACACCGGGAGCGGTCATCAGCAGCCTGACTGTTGCATGCCGCTTGGCGATCGCACGGATCCGGCTGTCGAGCGCGGCAATACGGGCCAGGATATCACGCCGGGCATGGAGTAAGGCCTCAAAGATGGGGACAAGATCAGGGGCAATTGCCAGTTCCTTTGAGATGATCTCCTCCGCACGCCGCTTGAACCCTCCAACCCGTTTGCCGAACATGACGCCGAAGGTCTTCAGCAGACCCCGGATCTCGTTCTCCAGCTTGACCCGCATGCCAACCAGGGTCTCGCGCGCCGTGAGCATTGCCCGGTTGGCATAGGCCTCATGGCTCTTGATCTGCACTGCCTTGAACCAACCGGTGCGAACGATCTGCGCCAGGCCTCTGGCATCATGCCGGTCGGTCTTGTTGGGCATCATCTTCAACACCCCATTCGCGTGCCGCGCATCGATGCAGATGATTGGCACCTGCCGTGCGGTCAGCGCGTTCCAGAGCCAGACGGCCAATGGTCCGGTTTCCATGCCGACCCGTTGGAGGCCATCCCCCCGCGCCATCAGCCAAGCGGCGATCCTGTCTGGGCAGGTTGGCACTTTTGCCTCTGCCAGGATCGTGCCATCCTGAGCCGGTTATTATCGAGGCGGCGATGGCGATGAAATCCGGATGCTGGTTAGGCTCGACAACCATCTTAAAGTCAGTTGACCTTAGTATTTTCGCGTAATCTACCTTGCAAATCTTCCATGCCATGGATTATTTGCAAGGTTATGTACAACCGTCATGTTTTCAAAGCCGTCATTTCTGCCCTTGATGAGCAAGCGGCTGTGGTCTTGCTGGGACCCCGGCAGATCGGAAAAACGACCTTGGCACTGGATGTTGCCGGACAGCGTCGCTCTGTCTATCTGGATTTGGAGCGGGAGGCAGATCGGCGGATCCTTGTCGAGCCTGACCTTTATCTGGACGAACTGGCTGGAAATCTGGTGATCCTTGATGAAGTCCAGCAGATGCCGGACCTGTTCAGGAACCTGCGCGGTCAGATCGACATGCGCCGTCGCAAGGGGTATCGCACGGGGCAGTTCCTGTTGCTGGGATCGGCATCGAACGTGCTGTTGAACCAGTCGGCAGAGTCCCTGGCAGGTAGGGTCCGCTATATCGAGATGCCGCCTCTTCTGTTAGACGAGGTGGGCGAAAACCGCCTGAATGACCTTTGGCTGCGAGGGGGATTTCCAGACAGCTTCCAGGCCGCCCATAACCGTGCCAGCCTGTCCTGGCGCGAGGACTTTATTCGCACCTATCTTGAGAGGGATATCCCCGCCCTTGGACCGCGCATTCCTGCGACGACGCTGCGACGGTTCTGGACGATGCTTGCGCATACCCAGGGTGGGCTTCTGAACGCCTCGGCCTTGGCCGAAGGACTGGGCATATCGGGCCAGACGGTTGGACGCTATCTTGATCTTCTGGTTGATCTGATGCTGGTTCGCCGCCTGACGCCCTGGCACGAGAATTTCGGCAAGCGCTTGATCAAGTCCCCCAAGGTCTATGTCCGGGATAGTGGCCTGGTCCACGCGCTTCTCGGCCTTGGCTCTCTCGAGGCACTCCTGGGCCATCCCGTCGTTGGTGGCAGCTGGGAAGGGTTCTGCATCGAAACGCTGATCGCCGCTGCGCCTTCCGGGACGGAGGCCTTCTTTTATCGAACCTCGGCCGGGGCAGAACTCGACCTGGTCCTTCGACTGCCGGATGGCAGCACCTGGGCGATTGAGATCAAGCGCACCACTTCACCCAAGGTATCCCGCGGGTTTCATCTTGCGATCGAGGATATCGGCGCCGATCGAAAGCTGTTGGTTTATGCGGGAGATCGCGAGGTGCCAGGCGAAAACGGACTTCGGGCAATGCCGCTCGGTCGCACTCTTGCGGCCTTGCGAGAAGCCTGATCGCGAGCAGCGCGGAAATTGCCAATTGGCAATTTTCATTTTCCAGCCCTGTCGGAAAGGTAATCATCCAGGGCCGATCTCAGTTCGGCTTCGCCGATGCTGGCCGGAAATTCGAAACGGATCCTGTTTCCGCGCTTCTGGACGGTAATGCCGGACGGCTTGCCAGCCTTGGGCGCCGAACCATAAACGGCCGCTTTCAGGCGCGACAGAACCTTTGGAACGGCAACATAGCCCCCCTGCCCTGCCCTGGCCTTTTCCTGTTCGGCCGCAATCCTTTCGGCCTCGGCCAGAACCTTGTCCTCACCGTCCTGAAGCATCACGCGTATCTGCCGGGCGTGCAGTTCCCTGATTTCAGTGATGCGGGGCCAGGCGTCGATGATGGCCTTTGGCAGCCGCGCAAGATGCAGATAGCGCGACAACCATGCCTCGGACACCTCAAGGCGTGCGGCCATGGTCTTCTGCTTTCCCCCATAATAGGCGCCAAGCGCCTGAAGGTAGTCGCAGGCCCGCTCATAGTCACTGAGATCGGCGCGGTCCCGGTTTTCTATATCGGCAAGACGAAATGCTTCTTCGTCGGTCAGGTCACGGACTTCGATCAGATAACGGAACTGGGGATAGTTGTTGGCCCGCAACCAAGTGACGGCGAAATGCCGACGGGCTCCGCAGATGACCTCGTATTCCGCGCCCTGCCCCACCGGCAGCTTGCGAACAATGGCCGGAAATTCCTGTTGGCCTTGTGCCTTGAGGCTGTCGATCAGGTCGCGGCAATTTTCCTCGGTCAGCAGATCATAAGCGCGGTTATGCCGGGACCACATCACGCAACGTGCGGGATCGACCCATCTCAGCACCTTTTCCTCGCGCTCGCCGCTTTCCGAAAGCGCGTTGGTCCGTTTCAGGAATCTGGCACCTCCCCGATCCGGGGTTGCTGGCGCAGGCAGATCCTTCAGGACATCGTCGAAGATCGCATTGTGTCGCTTGCTCACAACAAGCCCTCCTTGCGCAACTGACGGTGATGGCTTGGCCAAGTCTTTCGGATCAGGAGCTCGACCTCGCGCCCGACAGCATCAAGATAGGCCCGACAGCGCTTGTGTGTCTCGGTCCGGGTCGCGGGGCCAGTCAGTTCATAGACCGTCATCAGATTAGCCGTCGCATTGTCGATCTCAGCGGAATCCCTCAGCGAAACGCTCAGCATGTCCTGCGGAAACACCGCATCCATCATGCGCTTGATGGCCTGATGCGCTGACTTCTGGTCGTTCATCTTGGAAGTCAGGATCTTCACGAAGCTGTATTCCCGCGCCCCGCCATGCCGCGCCAATTCTGCCAAGGTCGATTCCATCATCTTCAGAAAATGTGCCGTGGAAGCAAAGTCGATATTGTTGGGCGGCGCGGGAATCAGCAATGCGTTGGCCGCGCGCAGCACCGACAGCGACAGCATCCCAAGCGCGGGTGGCGGATCCATGAGGATGATGTCGAACTGGTCTGCGATCGAGGCGACACCCTCGCGCAGACGGTCAAGGATGAAGGCCGGGTCGCGTGCCATCCGCGCGGCAAATTCGTATTCCGCGTCGTAAAGCCCCAGGTTCGCGGGAATCAGGGCTATACCGGGCCAATGGGTCGCTCTCAGGGCGTAATGCAGCGACTTTGGTCCGCCATGCTGCAGGAAGGGATAAAGCGTGTCTTCTTCCTCATCCACATCGACATCGGGGTTCAGGCCAAAGACGGCAGTGGTCGAAGCCTGCGAATCGCAATCCATAACGCAGATACGGTAACCGCGCAGCGCGAAATACTGGGCCAGATGAACTACCAATGTCGTCTTGCCGACCCCACCTTTGAAATTTTGCACCGCCATGATCAGGGGCGGATCGTCAGGGTCGCGATGCGGAAGCGTGCCGAACACCTCACGCATCCGGTTTATGTCTGCCAAGCTGTATCCGTGGCGGCGATTGGTGGTCTCGTCCTTGGACGGTTCGGGAAGCCGGCCATCCGATTCCGCATCCCGGATTGCCTTTTCTGACCGCCCCACCATCTCGGCAGCGGTGCGAACGTTGAAAAGCAGATCGAGTTGCTTTTGCGTTCCGGGAGAAAAAACTCTTTCCCTCAGCCGTTCGATCACGGTTGAGGCACGCTGGCTGAGAATTGCGAGCTCGTCCAGGGTGACGGGGGGCAGAACATGGTTCATCGTTGCAACTTCGCTGCTCGTTCCCCGGCAGTATGTCGGAAAGCAGCCAACGGGTAAAGTTCGGTTTTTCGAGCCAGGACTCTGGAAAACCGATAGTCGGTAATCCAAGCAACGATTACCGATTTTTGCGCTATTTGCTTTGGTGAGAAAGAGGCGCAAGTCCCATTTTGTAAGGAATGACAGTCTTAGCGGGCGGATCCTGTGGATAAAATCAAACAACCTATTTGTTCGGATTCATCTGATTCAGATTCGTGATGAGTAACTTGTTGATCGTACTATGGTTTCTTTGGAAAGTCTTACGGTTTGGGACTGCACTGCATACTTTCCGGGATGGCTATCCTTACGATTCGGGCGGCATGGGCTTACAGATCGGGTGCTGCGGAAAGCTTACGTTCTGGATGCCTTATCCAGGCCCGAATCACGCCAAAAATTGTTCAGCAAAAGCAGGCGCTTGCGAATCACTTGGAGGAACCAGCCGACGGTTAGGCTTACTTTTTGGGTGATGCTAATCAGACACAAGCCAGCCTGCTTGAAAAATTACCATGGCAAAGCTACAAAAGTAAGGCTGAAGATGTAGGTGAAACGTGGCGGACGCATCGATTCGAACGGTTGAAGCTCGGCCCAATGCCGACAGTCTGGTCAAGCCGGGCGAGCTTGTCGACCTTGTGGAAGTGACGCCGCTGACCTTGAGCGACCGTCGGATCTATAACCAGCTTCTGGAAAACGCATGGGATGCCATCGACAAGCCGGTGACGCATGTCATTGCCAAATCCGTGCTGCGAGGAAGTCACAACTCCAACGACCGCGTCGGTGAAAGCCTTGAAAGGCTGATGTCGGCAATCGTCAAGGTCGCTGTGACCTGGGAAGGTGAACCGGCCATAGAACGGGTCCAGCTTCTTGGCGGAAATCTGGAAAGCAGCCGGAACGACGGTTTGCTGGAATACGAAATTCCTGCGCGCTTGCGAAAGATCATCCGCAATAGCCAGGTCTTTGCGCGTTTGCAGCGCGAGGTCATGTTTGCCTTGTCCTCGAAATACGCGCTGACTTTGTATGAGATGGTGCAAAAGCGCGGAAATCTTCGCTGGAAAGCGTCGGAAAGATTCACGCTCGATTCCCTGCGCGGCATCATGGGCGTGCCGAAGGGCAAGCTTTCGTCCTGGTCCAATCTGAAGCTGCGTGCCATCGATCCGGCGGTGGCCGAGGTCAACGCGCTGTCGGATTTCATGGTCGAGATTTCGCCGATCAAGACGGGGCGGGCCGTTACCCATGTCGAGATGCGATGGTGGCGCAAGGATGGCGATGCCAGCGGAGCCGCAGACCGCGCGCTGCAATTTTCCAGGGTAGGACGCCGGATAAAGGTCGAAGGCAGGGCCGAACAGGTGATTGCAGGGCAGGGGGCTGGACCCCGTCCTGCATGGCTCGACAGTCGAGGTCCAGCCCTCCAAACCGCAACCTATGAAACAGCACGCCTGCGCCATCCCGGCTATGACATCTACTTTGTAGAAGGCGAATGGCGACGGTGGAGCGAAGCAAAAGAGCCTCCACATAACCCTGATCGCGCCTTCTTGGCGTTCTTTCGTAGCTATGCCGAGAAGCATCCCATTTAAAAATTGCCAATTGGCAATTTTTCGGTGAAGCGGCTAGGGTGTGTTGACGTTCACCGGAGTCGGATGACGGTTGCGGCGAGAGCAATGAAGGCGCTGAAACTTTCATCAGTCTTGCAGCAGCGCATGGCGATGCCTCTGTATTCCTTGAGCCTGCCGAAGAGGTTCTCGATCAGGTGCCGCCACTTGTAGGTTTCGCGGTCGAATTCGGCGGGGAAGCGGCGGTTGGACTTTGGCGGAATGACCGGCTCGATCCCTGCACCGGTTTGCGCCTCGCGCAGCCAATCGGCATCGAACGCCCGGTCGGCAAGAAGTTGGCCACACGTCAGGCCATCGATCAGCGCCCCTGTGCCGCGCAGATCATGGGCCTGTCCCGGCAGCAGCCGAAAGTCGGTCAGGTTGCCGACCGCATCGGCCAAAGCCATGATCTTGGTTGTTATCCCTCCGCGAGAGCGCCCGATGGCCTGGCTTTGAGTCCCCCTTTTGCGCCCTGTCCGTGGCGGTGAACCTTGACGATGCTGCCGTCGATCATGGCGTATTCAAAATCGGCATCTTCAGCCAGGGCTCGGAACATGCGGTAGAACGCATCGGCCTTTACCCATCGCCGGAACCGCTTGAACACTGAATTCCACTTACCGAAATCCGCCGGCAAGTCGCGCCATGGACAGCCGGTCCGGACTATCCAGATAACCGCCTCAACAAAAAGCCGAGGGTCGGGGCCGGTGCGGCCAGGGTCACATTCCCGGCCAAGGCAATGTGGAGCGATAAGTGCCCATTGTGTGTCGGTCAACGTCGTGCGGATCAAGGTTGCCTCCCATTTGGCAGCCTTGAATCAGCCAGCGATCAGTTTGGAAATCCTCAAACGTCAACACGCCCTAGTTGTTGTACGCTACCTTCGGGACGAGGCGGGGCCGATCAGGAGCTTATGGATCACGCCGCTTAGGTCACCATACGCCGCGCCATGGCTAAGGTATGGGTGACAAGGATTGCCTTGGACACCAATGTACCTGTTCGCTTCCTTGTCCCGGAAGATTTCCAGCAAACGGCACAAGCCAATGTCGTTTTCACGAACCTGACGGACGAATACCCGGCCTGGCTGTGCCGCGAGGTTCTATTGGATCTGGTCTGGGTTCTGGAACGGGCCTACCGGCTGCCGCGCACCGACATCGCCCGCGCCCTCCACGGCCTGCTTTCTGCGCAGGAGATGGTGGTCGAACATGCCGACCGCGTCGGGCTGGCCGTCGAGCGTTACCGTCAGGGCGGGGTAGAGTTCTCGGAACATCTGATCGCTCTGGCACCCGCGATGCGGGCTGCCGGGCGACGTTCAGCTTCGACCGGCAGGCCGCGGACAAGGCCGGGCAGGACGATGGTGCCTGAATTTACCTGATCGTTCGATGCCGCCTCACCCCACCCCCTTTTTCGCGGCTCTTCGCAGCAGAGCGCGCACGCTTGATGGGTACCACTTCGTGCTGCCGCGCGGGGTGCGTTCGCGCATCTGTTCCAGCCGTTCGGCGATGCCGGCCAGCGTTAGGCCGGGATCAGCCAGGCGCATGCCGACGACGATGGCCAGCAGCCGGTCATCGGCATCCCGTCGCGGCGCTCGTTCCAGCACCGTGTCCGGCAGCAGCCCGTCCCGGACATAGCGCTTGGCCGCACGCTTCAGCTTTTCCACCGACCATGCCTGGCCGCTGCGCGCCTGGACCAACCTTGCCAGGTCATCCCAAGCCATGCCGGGCCGGTGCCGCCGCACAAGCGGCAGCCAGTCATCGGCCGAGGCCTCCAGCTTGCGGAAATAGGTCTCGTCGCGCGCCATGCGCAGCTTGCGGATCGCCTCGCGGTCGCCCGCCCGCAGGGCCGGATTGCCGCCCACTCGCCCCTGCGCCCGGGCCGAGCGCAGCCCCGCCTTGGTCCGCTCGCGGATCAGCGCGCGTTCCAGTTCCGCCACCGCTCCCATCACCTGCAGCGAAAAGCGGCCCTGCGGCGTGGCCGTGTCGATGGGATCGCCCAGCGAGCGGAAATGCGCACCCCGCGCCTCCAGCGTCTCGATCACCTGCAGCAGATGCGCCAGCGAACGGGCCAGCCGGTCGAGCCGCACCACCACCAGCGTATCCCCGGACTGGATCTGGGCCAGAAGCCGCGCGAGGGCAGGGCGGGTGCGGTCGGCGCCCGAGGCGTGCTCCTCATGGATGAAGGCGCAGCCGGCCTGGCGCAGTTCTACCAACTGCGGATCGAGCGTCTGCTCGAGGGTCGAGACGCGGGCATAGCCGATGAGCGGCATGGAGGGTTCCGGGTTGGGGCTGTTTGCGCGCGTTTATACACATTCGCAAGGCAGGAGAAAACGGTCGTTTGCAGGCGCATTCAAAACCTGAGCGGCGGGAAGAGCGTAAGGAATTTCCTACCTTTCCGTTGCGAATCCTGATCCCGTCATCGTGCACGATGAGGCTGATACGGCCTTGATCCAAGCCGGAACGCCCGTTCGGACCATGCAGCAAAGTAATCCGTGGTTGGGTTACTTTCTGCGGTCATGATGAAAGATGACCTGTCTTGGCAGATAAAGGATTTCGCACCAGAACAGGTATGCCAGGCCTGCTTCATGCAGGCCAGCAGCCACGGAGCGGAAGGGTACGAAAGGCACGGCAGGCCGTTGAAAATCCTGAAATCGCATCGCGTCGTTTTCGCCCCAGGGGAGCCAATACCCATGGAGCGCGCCAGCCACCGGCACCCGGCCTAGGACCTGCGTTGTCGCATGGCGGAATCTTGGGTCGCCGCCGACAGGCGCATCCGCAGGGATCGGGCAGGCCGGGCGCCTGCGCAGATTCGCTTATTGTCCCGATCTGTCCGGGTCGTCTTCCTGGGCGGTAACGGCGCGAAGGTTGTTGGCCTCCAGCCAGACCGGGTTTTCGGCATACATGTCGCGGATCAGCTGCTTGACCAGTTTCAGATAGCGCGACGCATCACCCGCGCGGTGGTTCAGGATGACCGGAGAAACCGCGCGTGGGCTGTCGATCGTCCGATACCGCACGTCCGACCGCATCTGCTGCGCCGATGACGGAATGATGCAGATGCCCGAATCCGCCGCGACCAGGCCAAGCGCGGTCTGGATCTCTCTCACCTCCAGAACCTCGGCGGGGCGCACCCCCTCGTCCTGGAGCAGTCCAAGCACCTGATCGGCATAGCTGGGGCGCGGTTCCTTGGGATAAACGATCAGCTTCTGCCCGGACAGCGCGGACAATGGAAACGTCGTGTCCTGTCGCGCCAAAGGCATGTCCAGGGGCAGGGCGGTCACAAGACGTTCCTCGCGCAGGACGGTGCTGACGACATTCGGATCGCTGTGCTTCAACCGGCCAAAGCCGATATCGATCCGCCCTTCCTTGAGCGCCGAGATTTGCTGGATCGACAGCAGCTCAAGCAACTGGATGTCCAGTTCGGGCGCATTCTGGCGCAGTTTCCTGACCAGCAACGGCAGGCCCCCGTAAAGGGTCGAGGCGACAAAGCCGATGGACAGCACCCGGTTGCGGTTCATGCCCACCCGGCGCGTCGCGTCCTTCATCTGCTCGACGCGCCCCAGCACCTGCAAGGCCTGTTCATAGAACAGCCGCCCCGCGTCGGTCAGCTTGATGGGCCGGCTTTTGCGGATGATCAGGGCCACGCCCAGTTCTTCTTCCAGCAGCTGGATCTGGCGGCTGAGCGGCGGCTGGGCGATATGCAGACTCTCGGCCGCGCGGGTAAAGTTCCGCTCTCGCGCGACGGCGGTGAAATAGCGCAACTGCCGCAGATCCATCGCCGCCCCCCTGTTCAAAACCTTAAAGACGCACTTTCTTCAGGTATGCTGCGCCGCGGCAAGCGGCTGAATAACCGTCTTTTCCTGTGTATAATACCTTCAGGGTATGGTTTCGAATCCAATCGGTGTTGGACCGACAGCCTGGGAGGGATGCATCTTGATGCCATGAACCAGCCATACGCCCCCTTCGCCACAGCATCCATCGCCGCCCCCGTCGTGTCGCGGGTCGAAACGGTGATCCTGGACCTGCCCACCATCCGCCCGCACAAGCTGTCGGTCGCGACCATGAACGGGCAGGTTCTGACCCTGGTCCGCGTCCATTGCAGCGACGGCATTGTCGGGATCGGCGAATGCACCACCATCGGCGGGCTTGCCTATGGCGGCGAAAGCCCCGAAAGCATGAAGACCAACATCGACACCTGGTTTGCGCCGGTGATGATCGGCCAGGATGCGACCCGGGTGCAGGCGCTGATGGCGCGGATCGGCAAGATGGTGCGCGACAACCGCTTTGCCAAATCCGCCGTGGAATGCGCGCTGCTGGATGCCCATGGCAAGCGTCTGGGCCTGCCGGTCAGCGAGCTTCTGGGCGGGCGGTGCCGCGACCGGCTGCCGGTGGCCTGGACGCTGGCCTCGGGCGACACCGCCCGCGACATCGCCGAGGCGGAACAGATGCTGGATCTGCGCCGGCACCGGATCTTCAAGCTGAAGATCGGCGCGCGCGCCTTGCAGGACGACATCGCCCATGTGGCGGCGATCAAGGCCGCACTTGGGGATCGCGCGGCGGTGCGCGTCGATGTGAACATGGCATGGTCCGAACATGACGCCGCGCTGGGCATGGCCGCGCTGGCCGATGCGGGTTGCGAACTGGTCGAACAGCCGGTGGCCTCCGCGGCGGCCCTGGCCCGCCTGGTGCGCCGTTTCCCCGTGGCGCTGATGGCCGATGAATCGCTGACCGGTCCCGAAAGCGCGTTCGAGGTTGCCCGCGACGGGGGCGCCGATGTCTTTGCCGTCAAGCTGGAACAAAGCGGCGGGGCCTTCAACGCCTTGCGCGTCGCGGCCATCGCGGATGCGGCGGGGATCGGGCTTTACGGCGGCACCATGCTGGAAGGCGCGGTGGGCACGGTGGTCTCGGCCCATGCCTTTGCCTGTTTCGCCAATCTGCAATGGGGCACCGAACTGTTCGGCCCGCTGCTGCTGACCGAGGACATCCTGCAAACCCCGCTGGATTACAGCGATTTCGAACTGACCGTTCCCGCCGGTCCCGGCCTGGGCGTGACGCTGGACGAGGACCGCGTGGCCTTCTTCGCCCGCGACGGCATCCGCAAGACGACAAGGATTTGACCATGCTGTATCACGTGACCATGGACGTGAAGATTCCGCGCGACCTGCCCGCCGATGAAAGGGCGGACATCCTGGCGCGCGAAAAGGCCTATTCCCAGGATCTTCAGCGCCAGGGCAAATGGCGCCACATCTGGCGGATGGCCGGGCAATACGCCAACGTCAGCATCCTCGACGTGCGCGACAACGCCGAACTGCACGACATCCTGTCGAACCTGCCCTTGTTTCCCTTCATGGAGATCAAGGTCACGCCGCTGCTGCGCCATCCCTCGGCGATCAGGGACGACGATCGCTGACACGACCCACGGGCCGGCGGAGGGTCGGCCCCACCCAGTTTCCATGTGAATCCAGGAGGAGAACCACCCATGACAGTCAAGATTTTCGACCGTCCCGACACGCAGGAGTTCCTGAAGGAGCTTAGCGGCCTGAACAGCGCCGACGGCGATCCGCGCATGAAGGAGATCACCCATCGCCTGATGTCGGACCTGTTCCGCGCCATCGACGACCTGGACATCACCCCCGACGAATACTGGGCAGGCGTGGCCTGGCTGAACGACCTGGGCGCCGCCGGTCAGGCGGGCCTGGTCTCGCCGGGCCTGGGGGTCGATCACTTCCTGGATGAACGGCTGGACGCCATCGACGCCGAACTGGGCATCGAGAACCCGACCCCGCGCACCATCGAAGGGCCGCTGTATGTCGCAGGCGCCCCGGTGGAACACGGCTTTGCCCGTCTGGACGATGGCCGCGACACCAACGGCCATACGCTGATCATGCACGGGACGGTCCATGGTTCGGACGGCAAGCCCTTGCCGGGTGCGCAGGTCGAGGTGTGGCACTGCGACACGCGCGGCTTTTATTCGCATTTCGATCCGACCGGCGTGCAGTCCGACTTCAACATGCGCCGCACGATCATCGCCGATGAAAACGGTCGCTACAAGTTCCAGAGCATCCTGCCCTCGGGCTATGGCGTGCCCCCCGGAAGCCCGACCGAAAAGCTGCTGACGGCGCTTGGCCGCCACGGCCAGCGTCCTGCGCACATCCACTTCTTCGTCAGCGCCCCCGACCACCGCAAGCTGACCACCCAGATCAACATCGAGGGCGATCCGCTGATCGACGACGATTTCGCCTATGCCACCCGCGAAGGCCTGGTCCCCCATGTAGTCGAGCGCACGGATGCCGACAGCATCCAGGCCAACGGCCTGAACGGCCCCTTCGCCGAGATCAGCTTCGACATCCACCTGACCCCGCTGGTCGACGGCGTGGACAACCAGGTCAACGAACAGCGCCGCCGCGCGGCCGCCTAAGCGCACCCGGACGGCCCCCCGAAGGGTGTAGGGCCGTCCCCGCCACCCATCTTTTCATCACCGATATTGGCAGGGACCGGCCGCGACGCGCGCCCCCCTGGGGAGGAGAACTCATGTCCGCGATCATCGAAAAGGCCCGCGATCTGGATCACCTGCTGGACGTTGCCGTCCAGGACGACAAGGAGGCCGGCCTGTTCCGCTGCCGCCGCGACATCTTCACCGACGAAGACCTGTTCGCGCTGGAAATGAAGCACATCTTCGAAGGCAACTGGGTGTATCTGGCCCATGAAAGCCAGATCCCGGACATCAACGACTATTACACCACCTGGATCGGCCATCAGCCCATCGTCATCACCCGCGACAAGACGGGCACGCTGAACGCCGTCATCAACGCCTGCGCCCACAAGGGGGCGATGCTGTGCCGCCGCAAGCAGGGCAACAAGGGCAGCTTCACCTGTCCGTTCCACGGCTGGACATTCTCCAACACCGGCAAGCTTCTGAAGGTCAAGGACGCCAAGACCACCCAGTATCCCGACCAGTTCAACCAGGACGGCTCGCACGACCTGACCCGCGTGGCGCGGTTCGAAAGCTATCGCGGGTTCCTGTTCGGCAGCCTGAATCCCGACGTGCAGCCCCTGCGGGAGTTTTTGGGCGAAACCACCGTCATCATCGACCAGATCGTCGACCAGGCCCCCGAGGGGCTCGAGGTGCTGCGCGGCAATTCGTCCTACATCTATGACGGCAACTGGAAGCTGCAGATGGAGAACGGCTGCGACGGCTATCACGTCAGCTCGGTCCACTGGAATTATGCCACCACCATGGAGCGGCGCAGCGAAACCGGCACCAAGGCGGTGGACGCCAACAGCTGGTCCAAGTCGGTCGCCGGCGTTTATGGCTTCGAGAACGGCCACATCCTGTTGTGGACCAACACCAGGAACCCCGAGGTCCGGCCGGTGTGGAACCGCCGCGACGACCTGATCGCCCGCCTGGGCGAGGAGAAGGCCGGCTTCATCATCAACCAGACGCGTAACCTGGGGATCTATCCGAACGTGTTCCTGATGGACCAGTTCAGCACCCAGATCCGCGTCGTCCGCCCCCTGTCGGTGGGCCAGACCGAAGTCACCATCTTCTGCTTCGCCCCCAAGGGCGAGAGCGCCGAGGACCGCGCCACCCGCATCCGCCAGTACGAGGACTTCTTCAACGTCTCGGGGATGGGCACGTCGGACGACCTGGAAGAATTCCGCGCCTGCCAGACCGCCTATGCCGCGCCCTTGTGGAACGACATGTCGCGCGGCGCCCCCCTGTGGATCGAGGGGCCGGACGAAAACGCCCGCCGCATGGGGCTGAACCCGCTTCTGTCGGGCGAACGCAGCGAGGACGAGGGCCTGTTCGTCTGCCAGCACGAATACTGGGCCAAGGCGATGCGCCAGGCGCTCGCGGCCGAAAAGGCAGGCATGAAGACCGGAGAAGCAGCATGAGCCTGGATCACACCCCCGCCCGCACCGACCATGCCGCCATCTGCGCCTTTCTGTATCACGAGGCGCGCCTGCTGGACGACCGGCAGTGGGACGACTGGCTGGCCTGCTATGCCCCCGACGCGTCCTACTGGATGCCGGCCTGGGACGACAACGACCAGACCACCGAGGACCCGCAGTCCGAAATCTCGCTGATGTACTATCCCAACCGCGAGGGCCTGGAAGACCGGGTGTTCCGCATCAAGACCGAACGGTCGGGCGCATCGACGCCCGAACCGCGCACCAACCACTCGGTCCAGAACGTCGAGGTGGTGGCCGACCGCGGAACCGAGGTGGACGTGCGCTACAACTTCCACACGCTGAGCCACCGCTACAAGGCCACGGACCAGTTCTTCGGAACCATGTTCGTGACCCTGCGCCGGACGGATGACGGGCTGCGCATCGCCGCCAAGAAGATCGTCCTCAAGAACGACTACATCCGCCAGGTCATCGACGTCTACCACGTCTGACGGCCGCCAGTGACCCCGCACAACCGCAAGGAGGAGGCGACCATGTCCTACACGATCGCGCTGAATTTCGAGGACGGGGTCACCCGTTTCGTCGACTGCAAGCCCGGAGAAAAGGTTCTCGATGCGGCCTTCCGCAACAAGATCAACCTGCCGATGGACTGTTCCGACGGCGTCTGCGGCACCTGCAAGTGCCGGGCCGAAAGCGGCGCCTATGACATGGGCGACGAGTATATCGAGGACGCCCTGACCGAGGACGAGGCCGCCGAGGGCCTCGTTCTGACCTGCCAGATGGTGCCGTCGTCCGATTGCGTCATCGCGGTGCCGGTGACGGCGGCGTCGTGCAAGACCGGGCAGCAGGTCTTTGCCGCAACCGTGGCGCGGATCGAGCCGCATCACGACGCGGCCGTGGTGCTGGAACTGGCGGTCGAGGACGGGGCGGCGGTGCCGTCCTTCCTGCCGGGCCAATACGTCAACATCGGCGTGCCGGGCAGCGGCGACCACCGGTCCTATTCCTTCAGCACGGCGCCGGGCGACCGCAGCCTGGGGTTCCTCATCAAGAAGATCCCCGACGGGCTGATGAGCACCTGGCTGGCGCGCGCCACGACCGGAGAGCGTCTGGATCTGACCGGGCCGATGGGCAGCTTCTATCTGCGCGACGGGGACAATCCCCTGCTGTTCCTGGCGGGCGGCACGGGGCTTGCGCCCTTCCTGTCCATGCTGGAGGTTCTGGCCCGCGCCGGATCGCGCCGTCACATCCATCTGATCTATGGCGTGACACGGGATCTGGATCTGGTCCTGGTCGAACAGATCGCGGCTTATACCGGCCGGCTGCCGAACTTTACCTTTGCCACGGTGGTGGCCGATCCGGCATCCGATCACCCGCGCAAGGGTTGGGTCACCCAGCACATGCCCGAGGAGATGCTGGCCGCCGGAGAGGTGGACGTGTATCTGTGCGGTCCCCCGCCGATGGTCGATGCCGTGCGCCATTACCTGGACGAGAACGGCATCCGTCCCGCCTGCTTCCATTACGAGAAGTTCACCCCAAACGCACCGCAAAAGGCCACCGCATGAGCGGGGCCGTCTTTGCGGGCCGGTTTTCGGGCAAGACCCTGGTCGTGACCGGGGCCGCGCAGGGGATCGGCCGGGCGGTCGCCCTGCGCGCCGCCGCCGAGGGGGGCCGGGTGCTGTTCGTGGACCGGGCCGAATTCGTGGCCGATGTCGCGGCCGAGGCTGGCGGGGACGCCGCATCCTTTGTCGCGGACCTGGAAACCTGGGACGGGGCCGATGCGGCCATGCGCCATGCGGCGGACAGCTTCGGCGGCATCGACATCCTTATCAACAACGTGGGGGGCGCGATCCGGATGCGGCCCTTCGCCCGGTTCGAGCCGGCCCAGATCGACGCCGAGATCCGCCGCTCGCTGATGCCGACGCTGTATTGCTGCCATGCGGTGCTGCCGCATCTGCTGGCGCGGGGCGGCGGCACCATCGTCAACGTGTCGTCCAACGCCACGCGCGGCATCCACCGGGTGCCCTATTCGGCGGCCAAGGGCGGCGTGAACGCGATCACGCAGTCGCTGGCCATGGAAATGGCGGGCCACAACATCCGCGTCGTGGCCACCGCCCCCGGCGGCACCGAGGCCCCACCCCGCCGCGTCCCCCGCAACGCCCAGGGCGACAATGCAGACGAAAAGGCCTGGATGGCCGAGGTGGTGGCGCAGGTGAAGCAATCGGCCTTGATGCACCGCTATGCCACGATCGAGGAGCAGGCCGCGCCGATCCTGTTCCTGGCCTCGGACGAGGCGTCCTACATCACCGGAACCGTTCTGCCCGTTGCCGGAGGCGACACGGGATAAGGCGCCGCCGGAAGCGGCACGGGATGGGCGCCGCGGGAGGCGGCACCGGCTGACCAAGAACTGAACCAATAACTGGGAGGGCAACAGGAATGCGCACGATAGACGTGAACGAGGCCATCGACCAAAGCCCGTTCGGACGGTTTCAATGGATGGTGGTGGCGCTGTGTGGTGCGCTGCTGGTGGTGGACGGCTATGACGTGTTCGTGGCCGGCACCGTGCTGCCCACGCTGATCGCCGAATGGGGCCTGACCAAGCCGCAGGCCGGCGCGCTGCAGGCCTGGGCGCTGTTCGGCATGATGTTCGGGGCCCTGACGCTGGGGCCGCTGGCCGACAGGATCGGCCGCAAGAAGGGCGTGGCGATCAGCTTTGTGCTGTTCACCTCGGCCACGGTGGCCACGGGCTTCGCCAACACGCCCGAACCGTTCAAGGTGATGCGCTTCATCGCGGGCCTGGGCTGCGGCGGACTGATGCCCAACGCGGTCGCGCTGATGAACGAATACGCGCCCAAGCGGCTGCGCAGCACCATGGTGGCGATCATGTTCTCGGGCTATTCCATCGGGGGCATGCTGGCGGCGGGCATCGGCATCGGCGTCATTCCCAGCTTCGGCTGGCAGCCGATGTTCTTTCTGGCCGCCGCGCCGCTGATGCTGCTGCCGCTGGTGCTGTGGAAGCTGCCGGAATCGCTGGGCTTCCTGATCAGCCAGGGCCGGCAGGACGAAGCCAAGCGGATCTTCGCCAGGATCAACCCCGGCACGGCCCTGGGCGCCGACGACCGGCTGGTGTTCACCGAAACCAAGACCGCCAAGGCCTCGATCGCGGAACTGTTCCGCCACGGCCGCAGCCTGCGCACGGCCATGCTGTGGGTGTCGTTCTTCTGCTGCCTGTTGCTGGTCTATCTGCTGTCGTCCTGGCTGCCCAAGGTGCTGCAAGAGGCGGGCTATGCCGAACGCGCCAGCCTGTTGTCGCTGTTCTCGCTGAACTTCGGCGGCATGGCGGGGGCGATCCTGGGCGGGCGCATGGGCGACCGGTTCGGCCTGCCCAAGGTCGTGGTGGGCTTTTTCGTGGCCGCCGCGCTGTCCATCGCGCTGATCGGCGCGAACCCTGCGCCCGTTCTGCTGTTCGCGCTGGTGTTCATGGCCGGCGCCACCACCATCGGCACGCAGATCCTGCTCTATGCCAGCGTGGCGCAGCTCTACAACATGTCGGTGCGTTCGACCGGGCTTGGCTGGGCCTCGGGCGTGGGCCGGGTCGGTGCCATCGTCGGGCCGACCTTTGGCGGGGTGCTGTTGGCGCGCGAACTGCCGCTGGGCCAGAACTTCCTGATCTTCGCGATCCCTGCGGTGGTCTCGGCCGTGGCAATGGGCGTCTATGCGCTCAGCAACGCCCGCACTGCCAAGGCGGTCCAACTGGCCTCTGCCTGATTTCTGCATCAAGCAAGGGCGCGCGGTCCCGGCTGCGCGCCCACATGTCCCCAGAAAGCCCAACCATGCCCCATCTGAACCTGCCGACCCACAAGCTGCATTACCGCGTCGACGACGGGGCAGGGGACAAGCCGTGGCTGACCTTCTGCAATTCCCTGGGCACCGATCTTCACATGTGGGACGCCCAGATTGCGGACTTCTCCAGGGATTTCCGCATCCTGCGCTATGACCGGCGCGGGCATGGCAGGTCCGGGGCCCCCGTGCCGACCTATAGCCTGGCCGATCTGGGCGGGGATGTCATCGCGCTTCTGGATGCGCTGCGCATCGAGCGCACCCATTTCTGCGGCCTGTCCATCGGCGGGCTGACGGGGCAATGGCTGGGCATTCATCACGGGCCGCGCTTCGACCGGATCGCGGTCTGCGCCACCGCCGCCCGGATCGGCACGCCCGAAGGCTGGCATGCCCGCATGGACGAGGTCAAGGGGAACGGCCTGGAAAGCCTTGTCCCCGCGACCGCCGAACGCTGGTTCACGCCCGCGTTCCGCGCAGCCCGGCCCGACGCGGTGGACGCGATCCTGGACAGCTTTGCCGCAACCTCGGTCGAAGGCTATGCCGGATGCTGCGCCGCCCTTGCCGGGGCGGATCTGCGCGACGGGCTTGACCGGATCGCCAACCCGCTTCTGGCGGTGTCCGGCGACGACGATCCGGTCTGCCCGCCCGCCGATCTGATGGCGATTGCCGCTGGCGTGCAACGCGGCCGCCACCTGTCCTTGCCGGGACGGCATATCGTCAACCTGGAATCGGCGGCGCCGTTCAACGCCGCCCTGAAGGATTTCCTGATCCCTGCCGCGTGCTAGCCCGGAAACGGCGGCAACGGCGGCAAGGTTCCAGAACTGCGCCCGCCCGCCCAAGCCACAAGCCTGACGATCCGGCGCGCAGTGTCGGCCAGAAGCCCGTCATTTCGCACGACAGCCTGGGACGCGCCCTGCACCTGTTGCGGGACATCGTTTCGCCACGACCGCGCGACGCGACCCGGCCTTGGCGCCGGTTTCGATAGGTCTGGAAGCCAGACCGGACCCAGGCGGCCCGCATGCAGGAAGCTGTGCGCCAAGGCTGGCGACACCCCGTCCGGCATGTCGGGGGCGCGACATTCGTCGCCTGGCGGCGGGTCATTCCGAAACAAGATGTCCATCCGCGGGCGACCAGGACAGGTGAAAGGGCTTGCCGATCGCCAGGGACAGGTCGGCAAGGTCTTCGTGCGCCTTCTGCACCCGGATTTCCCGGCCATCCTCCGTCTCGAAATAGATCGTCGCGGTGGCGCCGACGAATTCCTCGCCGATCATGCGCGCGGCGACGGAATTGCGCGCGTCCCCTGGCGGCTGCAGGTGGATTTGCATCCGGGTGTCCAGCACGGTCAGGCTGGCCGACTGGCCTGCGATGCCCAGGGTGTTTCCCGCGGGCAGGGCGAAATCGCCGCTGGGCGTGGCGATGATCGGCTGCCCTTGCCCGTCGCGCGTCAACTGGCCCGGAAAGATGTTCGACGATCCCAGGAAGTCTGCGACGAAGGACGTTCGGGGGGCACGATAGATCTCTTGCGGAGTGCCGATCTGTTCGATCTTGCCGCGGCTCATGATGACCACGCGGTCGGCCATGGAAAACGCCTCGGACTGGCTGTGGGTGACATAAACAAAGGTGATGCCGGTTTCGCGCTGCAGGGTCTTCAGGACCGACTGCATCCGCACCTTCAGCGCCGCGTCCAGCGCCGACAACGGCTCGTCCAGCAGCAGGATCTGCGGCTCGACCACCAGCGACCGGGCCAGGGCCACGCGCTGGCGCTGTCCGCCCGACAACTGGCTGATGTTGCGGTCCGCGAATTCGGCGATCCCCATCCGGTCCAGCCACTGTTCGGCGCGGGCGCGGCGTTCGGCCCGGCCCATGCCGCGCATCTTCAGGGCGAATTCGACATTCTCGATCACCGACAGGAACGGGAACAGCGCCAGGCTCTGCCAGACCATCGGCGTGTCGCGCGACCAGCTGGGCAGGTCGTTGATGGGTTTCCCCGACAGGCGGATCACGCCTTCGGACGGCGCCTCGAGCCCCGCCAGCATTCGCAGGGTGGTCGTCTTGCCGCAGCCCGACGAGCCCATGATGGCCAGGAATTCGCCCTGATGGATCTGCAGGTCCATCTTCTGCACGGCGGTATAGCTGCCGAACCGTTTGGCGACCCCGTCAAAGGTGACAAGGGGATCCTGGGTGGGGTCTTGGGTCACGATGTCATTCCTTTTCCGTGGCATCGGGGCGGCCCAGCAGCAGTTGCGCCAGGATCAGAAGCGTCATGGTGGTGACAAAGACAAAGGTGCCGATGGCGTTGATGCGCGGGCTGACCTGGGGGAGTGTCCTGAACTTTGTGTATCTGACCGGCTCCATGCGGTTTCAGATACTCAAGCGTCGAAGCGCTCGCCGAACATTATGGCGAACTGGTTGCGGGCCGCAA
>NZ_JBQEOI010000036.1:7634-27715 GCF_052045125.1 Paracoccus sp. 22332 | reverse complement strand
GTAAGCGCGACGACGAGGCCCTATGCAGCGAGGCTTGACGCTTGGTCGTAGCACCAGGGCATGAGGTCCTCGATGCGGGATCTGGGGTGTCCGTCGAGGATGGCCCGGAGGGTATCGGCGAGGTAGTCGACGGGGTTCACGCCGGACAGCTTGCAGGTGGCAACCAGCGAGGCGAGCATGGCCCAGTTCTCGGCGCCGATTTCGTTCCCGGCGAAGAGGGCGTTCTTCCGGGTCAGCGCGATCGGACGGATCTGGTTTTCGACCGGGTTGGTGTCCAGCTCGAGGGTGCCATCGTCGATAAAGCGGATCAGGCCGGGCCAGTGCGCGAGGGTGTAGCGGATATCCTCGGCCAGCAGGGACTTCCGCGGGATGCGCGAGAGCTGGGTCTCCAGCCAGGGCTTGAGCGCGGAGATGATCGGGGCGGATTGCTCGCGTCGGATGGCCATGCGGACGGCCGGGTCCTTGCCGCGCACGGTCTTTTCGATCTGATACAGCAATGCGATCTGGCGCAGCATCTCCTCGGCGATGGGCGAGCCGTCGCTCTCGACGCGTTTGACGAAGCGGCGGCGGACGTGGGTCCAGCAATAGACCAGCTGCCACGGCCCCTCATCGCGCGTGATCTCGGTCAGCGCATTGTAGGATTGGTAGGCGTCGCATTGCAGGAACCGGCCGCGGTATCCGGCCAGGAACCTAAGCGGATGTTCCCGTCCCCGACCGGGAGCGTAGTGGAACAGCACGAGGGGCGGGCCGGCACCGCCATGCCCGCGATCGTCGGATACGACGGCCCAGAAGTAGCCGCTCTTGGTGGCCTTCCGGCCCGGCTCCAGAACAGGCGCGCGGGTCTCGTCGACGAAGATCCGGTCGGCGACGCGCAGGTGGACCTTCATGTGGTCGATCACGGGCATCAGGTGGAAGCAGGCGCGGCCGACCCAATTGCCGAATGTGCCGCGGTCGAGGTGGAGCCCCTGCCGCTCGAAGATCCCCGCCTGGCGGTAAAACGGAAGGTGGTCGCCGAACTTCGAGATGATGATCCATGCGATCAGCCGCTCGGTGGGCAGGCCGCCCGGCACGACGTGCTCGGGCGCATGAGCCTGCACTACGGCCTGCGAGCAGCGGCGACAGGCATATCTGGGGCGCCGCGTCACAAGAACCTGGAACTGCGCCGGGATCACGTCGAGCCGCTCGGAGACATCCTCCCCGATCCGGGCCATCTCACCACAACCGCAGGGGCAAAGGGTGCTGGCCGGCTCGATCACGCGCTCGACCCGGGGCAGATGCGCCGGCAGATGCCCACGGTTGCGCGCGGGCTTGCGAGGTTCTTCCCCTCGCGCCCGGGAAAGCGCGGCTTCAGCCTTCTCCTGCGCGGCCTCAAGCACGCCCTGGGCCAGTTCGGCGTCCTCGAGCGGCAAATTGAACTGGTCGGGTGACAACTTCTCGGAACTCTTGCCAAAGCGCTCGCGCTGCGAGGTGCGCAGGATACCCTCCAGCCGGCGGTTTGCCTCCTGTACCTCCGCGAGCGCTGCCTCGACCTCCGCGAGGCGGGCCTTCAGATGAGCGTTCTCGCGGCTGAGAGTGTCGGCATCCATGCCTGAAGTGAATCACGCTGATGCCGTTCTGGCCAGTAAAAACGGGGCCTCCAGTGCGTCGGATGCACTTACCCTGCAACCAGCGGGCGGCGCACCCGCTCGGGTCTTACCAGTCTCCAGTCCAACCCCTCGAACAGCGCCGCCAGCTGCGCCGAGGACAGGCGCATCACCCCATCCCGCACCTGCGGCCAGACGAACTTGCCGCCCTCGAGGCGCTTGTGAACGAGCACCATCCCGGTCTGGTCCCAGACCAGAATCTTGATACGATCTGCCCGCTTCGCCCGGAAGACGAAGACCGCCCCGCAGAACGGGTCGAGCCCGAACATCTCCTGCACCGCCAGCGCCAGCCCGTCGATGCCCTTGCGGAAGTCCACCGGCCGCGTCGCCACGTAGACCTTCACCGGCCCGCCCTGGCCGAGCATCACCATGCCGCCGCCCGCGCCGCTCGGATCGACCGCGTAAGCAGAACCTCATCGGTATCTGCGCCGACGCGGATCACGACATCACCCACAACAATCTCCACGCCGGTGCTGGCCTCCGTCTCTGCCGGCATCTCCGCTGCGGCGCCCTCGACGACCAGTTCTGCAAACATCGGCAGTGCCGCCACGCTCTCGGGCACGACAAGCTGTCCGTCCCGTAGCTTCTTCCGCCAGTCATAAACCTGCCAGCGCGTCGTCCCGTGCCGCCGCGCGACTTCGGTCACCGAAGTTCCCGGCACCAAGCTTTCCGCCGCAATCCGCGCCCGCTCCGCCTTCGTGCGTCGCTGACGCCCGGTCGGCCCCTCCATCACTTCCAGCCGCGAAACCCCACCATCCGAGAAGCCGTCCAAATGGCCGCCCATTTTGCCGTCTCGTTCCAAGCCAACACCTCCGACGTTCATGCGCACGGAGATTGGCCCGTTCAGATCACCAGCGGCAGGAGGGGATCAGCGTCGCGCTTACCTTCCAGGCCACCCAGCGCAGGGGCCAGTGTTCAGCGCTTCCCGCATAACCCTCGAATACAAGGAGAAAATCCGGCCGCAGCCGGATGGGGAGAACGCTTTCGCGAGGGCAAGTGGCGGGCCGCGACCGATAGCGATGAGCACTACGTTTTCGCCATAGCCCTCCATGCCCCTCTTCCTTGAGTAATCGAGACCATACAGCCCAACAGCCGTCAGTCGATATTGATACCTTCTGCACGCGCTTTCTCGATGGTTTCCAACAGCACGGCGCATTGTTTTTCTGTTGGAATTTTCATCGGCATCTGCATGGCGACGTTCAATATGCCGATCTCCTTTGGCGTCAGCAGACGCTTGGCAGCAAGCGTTTCATGGACAACGATCCATCTGGCCGCCGGGATCGCGAAGACCTTCGTCTGCGCCTCAATGCCGTTATCCACCTTTTGGGTATTCCGGGCAGCCCGCTTTTCAGACAGATGATCGTCGCGGGACAGACATTCGCCGTCGAACTCATCCGGCAGAAGGTCGGCAAACTCGTCCATATTTTCCAGCATCCGCGTCCAGCAGGCCTCACGCTTGGCCCATTCCGAAATGTTCGAAATACCCTGCATCGGGCGCAGGAGATCATCGTTCACACGGGAAGCCACAACCGCGATGGTGCTTTCAAGGACAGGACTTATCGCCTGCGCATTCCAGACCCGCTGAAAATCGAGACTCTTTTCCTGCCGCCTTGTCAGTTCGCTGAGAACGGCCAGCGTATAGGCGACGATGTTGGCGCGATAACCGTTGTTGTACCACGGCTGCGCTGACACAATCCGTTCAGTAGCACGGAATATGATCCCTCGCGCAACGGCGCGTTTGAAGTACGCTTCGTTGAAGCTGTCCGACGACTTGTCCCATTCCTTACCGATTCGGGCGGCGTAACGGGCGAAGTTCTTTTCGGCTCCAAGGTTCACGTATCGCGGATGGTCATCCCAGACGTTTTCGAACTTCGCAAGATCCGTCTTGGTCAGCATCTGCGGCTTCGGATTTTCCGCCTTGAACCGCTTCTGCTCGGCAGGGGTGAGTTTGGCCTGCGCATCTGCATACTGACCACGGGCGCGTTCATAAAACCATTTGGTTTCCCGCTGCGCACCTTTGCCCGCAGGCGCCCATAGGCGCCGGGAAAACTCCTCCGTACGGATATGGTACGCATGGTTTGAGAAGAAATCCGCAGCCTGAACCCGGTTCTGGGTATTGGCGTACTCGGAAATACGCGGAACGACCTTCTCGCTCTCCTCGTTATCAATTACGGACAGCTTCATCTGCACGAATATCTGCGTGAGGTCGGCTTTGTCCTTCCTGCGGGTGTGGAACAGCGACGCGGTGGTCTGACCGCCATTCACAATCTGAAGGTCGGTTATCTTGGTGATCTGGAGGCCGTCGCTAGTCCGCTTGGTTTCGACCCCTTGGGCCGTGGCTGTGATGCCGTTGTTGTAGGCGAAGAACATACCCGGCTCGGTCATGATGGTCGTGCGGATACCTTGGTTGACCTTCGCTCTGGCCTGAAGAAACGTGCGGACGTTCTGCTCCAGCAGCCTCGCGCCGAACTTCTCGTATATTGTCGAAAGGATCGGTCCCGGCATGACGACGAGATAGGACTGATAGGCATCTGTCCCCAGATGGGCTGGAAGGCAGGGTATGCCGGTTCCGAACATAGCCTCGAAGTCCAGGTCCAGCGCCTCTTTGTGGCTGCGGGAACTGCGCTGGCGGTGAAGGCGGGAGATATCCCAGATGTGAAAGCTCGTTGCGATACCGGCTGTCTCGGCATCCGCCAGCGCCTGAATCCGGTCGCTCAATGTGCGCTCGGAAACGAGAATAAGATTGAGATGCCGGATCAGCGATTTCCTGTCCGCGATTTGCCTTGCGAGGCCATATTCCGGCGACGTGATTTCCAGATCAGCCGCCAGATTCTTCCGCAGACTGGCGTCGAAGAAATTGACCACACGCTTGAACACGGCATCAACATCGGTGCGGGTAAGTGATGCCAACTCGGTACGGCTGTCGAAATCCGCGACGAAAAGGTTCAGACCGCCTTCGTCGTTGAACCAGTATCCGTCCACACGCATACCGCGCTGCGCCCGATAGTGCGCGAACTCGAAGCCTTCCGTGAACCCCGTCTCTGTCAGCTCGCGGGACACGACATCCATGAACTCGGCCAGCAGGAAGCTGCCGTTCGCCTCGGCCCCGGCCAACAAATCCTGGCGGAAATCATGGAAGAACTCTTCGGCGGTCGTTTCCAATCAGGGCCTCCGAAACATATCGGCTTCATCGCAGGAGAACGGCGCTATCGCCTCCAGCATGACGTCGTAGGAAACCTTGGTGATGCCGGGTGGAAGCTCCGAGCGGATCAGGCGGGGAAACCCATCGGTCACGCGGTATCCCTGAAGGCCGCCGACAATGAAGCGTGGAGCATCGTATTCCGCGAGCGGCACGTACCCCATGCCTGCGAGTTTGTCGGCGAACTGCTCGATGGCATCGGCATCCGCAAGCTCACTGTCGATCAGCCCGACAATGCCGTTCAGTGACAATGCCTGGCCAGCATCGGGTTGACTGCTCAGGCGCTGGGTCAGGAGAAACAGCTCGTCAGCAAGTGATTCCAATTGATCCTCGGACGAAATGCGGACGGTGCTGCGCTCCCGACCGGAAAGCGACTTCACCTCGATGGCCCGGTTGCCGAAAATGAAATCCTGATGGGAATCGTCAGGACCGCACCACGCGTCGACGGCAGCGACCTGCGGCAGCGTGTCCTGATAGAGAAGGCGCAGGACGTGCAGTTCGCCGAACAGACCGCGAACCTCTTCGGGCGAGAGCAGGCGGGCATTGCGTCCGGCAAGAAACGCCTTCCAGCGCCGCAGATGGGCAAGTGCGACGGCCAGTGCCGTCGCCGGGTCCGCGACATCCCTGAGGCTGCCGATGAGGGTTTCACACAGGCCAAGAAACAGATCGCTGTCGATATGACGGGCAAGCGTGAGAACGAACCGCTGCTGTCCGGCACGATCGCCGTTGCGAAGATCAACGCCGATACCATGCAGGAAAACCACGTCACGGCGGAACTGTGCGGTGTGATCGCCGTCCAGCTCGATAATCAACAGGCACTGCGCTCCGGCGTCACGGCCCCAGAAGATGGCAACACCCGTCGTTCCCGCGACGCGGAGAACACTGAGATCAGCCGCCGGTGTCGGAATGGCGTCCCACGGCACGGACCTACTCATCGTCATAGTCCTCGTCGGCGTCCGGATCGTCGTCCATCGAGCCGTACATCTCCTCCATCCAGACCTTGTTGGCGATCACCTCGATCTCGAAGTCAGCTCCGTACAGGCCGTCAGGGAAGCTCAGCCCCCATGCGGGAACCCTGTAACCGGCGAATGCAGGATTCTCGGTCGGCTCCAGAACATGGATCATCAACAGCGGCTTTTTACGGACCATGCGATAATGAACGTCAGAGGGCTTTTTCTTTTTGGACTTGGCATCCTCGGACGCCAGCTTCTCCGCGGCGGAAATCTGATCGTCAGTCAGGCCAAGCTTCTCGTCGCCGCGACTGGCGACGCGGTATCCTGAAACCTGCCATTTATCAGGCGTGGCATCGTTTTCAGCCGTCCGGTCCTGTGCGCCAAGGCGATATGCTGCCGGGTCGCCAGGCCCTTTCGAGATAAGCAGAACATCGGCTTTGGAGAATTTCGGCGCAATCTTGAGCAGGTACTCAACCGCGTCGGCCTTCCGCTTTCTCGCGGATTTGTGCGCCTTGAACCGCAACAGGAATTCATCGACTTTCCCGACATCAACGTCAGGAATGAACCACCCCTTTTCGGTCGGCTCCACTGTGCCGCCAAACTCGTCGCGCCAGTATTCCGCGATCAGCTCCTCGTTCTCCTGATTGACCTTGGGATCGAGAGGAAGCAGCCAGCTCTCCTGAAGTGTGCCGGTCAGATTCTGATTCAGAATGACCTTTTCACCGCTGCGCATCTTGTTGGCGGCAGTCACCATCAGGCTATCAGGGTGCGACTTCACATAGAGGCCGAAATCCCTTGGACTCATGTCGGCCTGACGCATCCGCGTGATCTGCTGACGCAGTTCCTCGGATGCCAGTGCAATGTGCTTATACCAGTTGATCGAGTCGTTCGGCAGCCATACCCGGCATATATCCTCATAGCCCGGTCGATAGCCGAACCAGCGCCCCATCTGCATCAGCGTGTCGTACATCTTGGTATTGCGGTACATGTAGCTGATTGTCAGACCTTCAATCGTCAGGCCGCGTGACAGACTGAGACCGCCGATTGCGATGGCGGTCAGGCCGGTGCCATCCTTCTCGTACTTCGCGAAATCGAGAACCTCGTCGCTCTTGCTGTTGACCACATAGGTGCGCAGGTTTTCGAAAACTCCCCAGAGGGCCGCTTTCACCTCATCCCAGGAGTAATTTTTCCCGCCAAATTCGTTGGCGGCGAACTCGGCATCATACGCGGTGCGCAGACGTGCCATGTGTTCGTTTTTCGATGATGCGGCTTCCGGCATCATGTAATTGGCTTTCACGGCTTCCCGCATCCGGTCGAGGCGCAGTCCGATGAAGCTCCTTACTTCCTTCTGAACGGATACGAAGCGGGACACATTGATAAGCATGGAGCAGTGTTTCCGCTCCTGACCTCTGAGGTTGCGGATGGCTCGCGCCACGATGAACTGATCCAGCGCATGATAGAGGCTGGGCGGCAGGTCCGCGACCGGGAAGCCGTTTTTATGGATGAACGGCAGGTATTCCTCGCAGTCCTCGATCTGCCGAAGGATCGCACTACTGCTCTCATCGTTTAGGAAAACCTTGTCCGGCCCAAAATATGTGGTCGGCGCATCCAACGAGTGAATGAAATCGCTCGGGAACAGCTCTTCGTAGGCATCCTTGTCGAAAGCTTCGGGGTCGATGAATATGTTGGCGAACGGCGTGGCCGTATATCCGACGTAGCAGTTCTTGGTGAACAACCGCAGAATCTTCCTTATCCACGCATTGGTGGCGGTCGGATTGATATCCGGCTTGTTGGTGTTGATCGATGCGTTGTCAGCCTCATCGTCGATGACCAGCATAGGGACATCGGCAATGCGGTCGCGTCCTTTCGCGTTCAGTTCCCGCAACCAGATGTGCAGAGCTTCGAGCGTCTTCACATTCTTCTTGATGACAAGAATGACAGGATTCTTGAAATCGTTCAGTTGCGCGCCGCTGACATTCGCGGTCTGCTTGTTGAAATCGGAGTTTATGTTCGTGAGCGTGACAGGGTTCGGGTAACTCCTGTCCAGCCCTACACCGATGTTCACGCGATTTTCCGGGTCGCTGGAGCGTCCGACAAATCCCTCATCGACACGCTGCTGCGTCTGCTTGCGCAGATTGTTGTGAATGCCTGCAATAACGATGATGAACTTGTATCCAGCATCCGCTGCCTTAGCGATCACGCCCATGTAGTTGGCAGTCTTGCCGGACTGGACATGGCCGATGACCAGACCACGGCGTTTCCATTCGCCTTCGCTGGTCGGGTCCTGGAGCAGGCCGAGAATTTTTGAACCGTCAGCATTGAGGAGGGTGTTGACGACGGTCGGTTTCCAGCCCTGACCGCGAAGGTAGCCACCGTAGGCATCCGCATAGGTGGTGCCAATCTCGCGCTTGTGAATCCAGTCCTCGTCGTGGGCGGCATCGACATCGATCAGTGAAACGCCCGCATTCATGCGCGATGGTATTGCAGTCTCGGCTTCAGTGATGATGTTCTGAAGATCGCCAGAGTAACCGAGCAGCGGCGCGAGGAGGGTGGCTTTGGCCGCGATCTCGTCGCGTGACGGCAGACCGTCCTGATCGTCGAACGCGCCAATCAATGCAGCCAGAACAACCTTTTCCTTATCGCCCTGCGTACTCAAGCGAATCCCCCCTGAATGTAATTCTCAACAATCTCACCGTGATCGTCAAAGAGTCGCGTCGATCTGACAATATCCCTGAATGCATCCGCATTCCCCGGCCCGTCACCCCACAGAGCGCGTCTGAGGTCGTCAAGACGGTCCTTCACGTCATCGACCTGCGGCATCTGGCTCACGTCGCGGGGATGCGTCGAATAATCCGAGTAGATCATCTCGACTGGCAGCGATGCTGAAACAGCTTCCAGCAGAAGGTCGAGGTGACGCACCCCTTCGCCGTCCAGTTTCTCGTGCAGGCGCTGTGCCAGCGGATGCGTCCTGTTCAGGGCATACCGGATGCCGGTCTTGTCGGCATATCGCTCCCACAGCGGCGCAGTGATTTCATGGAAGAGTTTCTGACCACGCCCCCGGTGAACGGTCGTGCTTGCACCTGAGACCTGCGCGATAATCTGCCGGAGCCGTTCCCTTACTGGCAGCGGCGGACGGGATCGCGACTTCTTGATATCGATGGTCCACGCTTCATCGAGGCTGTTCGGAAAGTCGATCTGAACGCGGGCCAGCTTGGTCGCTTCCCCCTTCGGTATCAGCCGGAACCAGTCACCCCACGCCATCAGCCTGCCGTTGCGGTAGATGTAGGCTCCCTGATTGGAGATGAAGTCGCTGCGATTCTGATAGAAATCGTATTCGGGGGCCGTAAGGTTCGAGTGGTGCGGCAGGATGTACGGTTGCAGATGCACCGCTGCCGATCCGATCCGCACAATCTCTTCCGGCAGATGCCTAGTATGAGTATTTTTGCGGCAGAAGGGATCAAAGGCTTCGACCAGATGTCCGTTCACCGTGATCGCAATGCGGCCCCGCCCCCGGATTTCACCGGCCAGAAAACGGTGGAAGACGAGCGCTAGATGCTTCTCCAGAACATCCAGCTTCTCATTCACGATCTCATCCCGGCGGTTGCCGGTTTCATCCTCCAGCAGGCGATCCATTTCCCGCCAGATGACGGCAGTGCCGTGTGCGCCAAGGTGGTCCACATAGGGTAGAGCTGCGATATCTTCTTCGTCGAGAATGCTGAGAATCCAGTCATCCGCCTGGTCGATAACGTCAAGGTTCCATTCAGCCCCTGACAGGCTGCCATCCTTTGCGCTCACGACGGTGAGGGAGCGGCATTGAGAGAAAGAGGCGGTCTTGAGACCGAGACCGAACCGGCCCAGGTCTCTAGGAGACCGTTCCATGCGCGGGTTTGCGGCCCCGTGCCGCATGGCCGCCAGAAGCTCGGCTGCGTCCATGCCACGCCCATTATCAAGGATGACGAGGACGGGCTGCGGAACTGATGGTTCGCAGAAGATATCGATCTTCGACGCATCGGCGGAGATGCTGTTGTCGATAAGGTCTGCAACCGCAGCTTCAAGCGAATAGCCCAGATCGCGCATTGAGGCAGAGAGGCAGGCCGCACTTGGCGGAAGCGGGATATTTCGCGCCATCAGCTCGCCTCACGGATATCATAGGAAAGTTTTTCCACCACGCCGGGTGCATCGTTTTTCAGCTCACATTCCCATACTGTGAAGACAGTCCATCCCGCCGCCGTAAGGGCGGCCTGGTTGCGCTCATCCCTGCCTACATTGGAAGCGAATTTCGACTTCCAGAACTCAGTTCTGGTCGAAGGCATCGTGGCGTTACGACACCCTTCATGGCGATGCCAGAAGCATCCGTGGACGAAAATCGCCGCGCGGTATTTCGGCAGGACGATATCAGGTTTGCCGGGAAGCTCCTTCGCGTGAAGCCTGAACCTGAAACCTGCACGATGCAGCAGCGAACGAAGCCGCAATTCCGGGCCGGTGTCTCGTCCCTTTATCCGGGACATGTTCCAGCTTCGCCGTTCGCGCGTGATCGTATCTGCCATCAACGGTCTTCTCGGATGGAATCGAGCACCTGCGCCACGATTTCCGCAATCTGCTTTGCAAGCTGCGGCGGGACGGCGTTTCCGACCTGATGGTACTGGGCTGTGCGTGGCCCGGCGAAAAAGTAATTGTCGGGGAATGTCTGAAGACGTGCCGCCTCCCGCACGGTGAGGCTGCGGCACTGCGCGGGATCGTAATGGATGAAATAGTGTCCATCCTTTGAGATGTGGGACGTGATGGTGGTGGAGACGTGATCCGCCAGTTGCACCCGGAAGCGATCCGAAAACATCTTGCCAGAGCGGCCAAGCTCGACATTCCTGTGCTCCGGCAGCAGACTCTCGGGAAAATCCGCCAGCTTGGGGCTGCGTCCTGTCTTCTGCGCAAAGGTGGCGGCGTAGAGATACCGCCTAAGATCAGAGGCCATATGGCTGCGCGCTTCGTGCGCGGTCAGCACCGAAAGCCGCTCGTCGTATAGGCTGCGCAACACGTCATGCGCGGGCCTACGCATAGGATAGCGCGCGGACGAGACTGCGCGGGGAGATTTCACCTCGATCAGATTATGGAAATCGAGAGCACGGGCGACCTCGCCTGCGTAGGTCGCGCCATTCAACTGGCGGCGGACATTCATGCTCGATATGGCCCGCAATTCACTCAGCCAGGCTGTCGCACTGTCCTTCTCCTTGGATAGACCGCTACGTATGGATGGAAGCGATCCTATCGTCTCCTGCACGGTCGGAGCCGCCATCTTCTTCAGCACTCCGGGGCGGACGTTCAGGTCACTGCGGATGCCGACAATGAACATGCGATGCCGAGCCTGAGGGATGCCGTATTCTTCGGCGCGCACGACAAATAGGCGAGGGTCCACTTCCTCGTTCGCCATATCCTCTTCGGCCAGTGAATACAGCCTGTATGTCAGGTCGCTCGGAGCGTCAGGAATAGCGGTATTCGGACGGGAAAGATCACGTACAATCCGCGCGATTGCCGATTTGCCTTCTATGGTCGCAGAAAGCAGACCCTTTACATTCTCCATCACGAACACAGGCGGGCGGTGGTCGGCAATGATCCTGAGATATTCGAGGTAGAGCGTGTGGCGCTCGTCCTTCTCAAAGTCAGATCGGCCCATCATCCTGGAGCGCCCGACAAGCGAATAAGCTTGACAGGGAGGACCTCCGACAAGCGCCCATCGACGGCTTCCACCGATCCGCTCCCGAATAATCTCCTGCACCTGCCCATGAGACTCTGAGCCGAGCGAAATCTGTAGAGCGGACGATGCCGCATGACGATGCGCGGCTGGATAGCGCCGGTAAAGCTGGTCGCGTGAAATATCTCCGGCGAGAAACGCATAATAGTCATCAGGCACTTCGCCTTCCGCGAACTGCCTGATGAAGTGCCGCAGGAGAAGGGTCTGATGTGAAAACTCGTCCCGCTCAATAGATACGACGCTGGTGAAACGAGAGCACCCTTTCTCGTCAACGCTAGAAGCGAAACCTTCCCCTAGACCCCCTGGCCCTGCAAACAGATCGACTACTTTGTAAGCCGGAAACCGCTGTTGGGCCTGCCCCCTGTGCTCACGCCCACGTACCAACATTTCTTCTCTCGTTCGCCCCCCGGCATACATACTCACTTCAGCCTTCTTCCGGCCTTTGACGTTCGGAAATCTGCCTGCCTCTAGTGCGGGCGCTGGAAAGCTTCTCGAACTCCTCGACGCTCATGACGACCACAACTGGCCGACCATGCTTCTCCACCTGAACTGGCTCTGCTCTGGCTTGATCCAACAACAGGCCGAAGCTGTTTTTGGCATCTTTTGCAGACATGGTTTTCATGTGATCAGCCCCGCAGCGGATAAGCTATTTTAGCTATTTCATCTGCGCTCGCAACGTCATTATTGCACTGCATGGTGAAGCGGTTTCGCCTATATCACCGTCGAGAAATTATGGCGCGGACATACCGCATTTGCGCGGCTCCGCCGCGCGATGGCGGGCAGCGCCGCGATATGTTGGTCTCCGCGCCGCCCGCCATCGATCACGCCCCATCCTGAAGTGTGCGTGGGGAGGTGGTCGGTGCATCTGTCGCGTGCTCCATCTCGAACAGGCCCTTTCCCTTTTCGGACCAGAGCGCCAATGCCCTCTCGCGTTCCTCGCCTTTGAGCTTGTCAGCCATCCAGATGAGCGCCCCGAGGATGGTAGCGCGGTCGTCGCCGGTCAGGTCCACGATGCCCGCCTTGACGACGAGGCCGCCGAGTTCGATCAGGTGTCGCGTGCGCTTGCGGCGCTCGATCTGCCAGCTACGCATGTCATGCCGCGCCCGTCGCGCCTGATGCCGGTTGCGCGCTGCCCGATTGCGATGCAGCGCCGCCAGCGTCGCGGTCAGGTGTCGGCGAAGATCGCCGCGCCCGTCCCTGAAAGAACGCGGCCCCGCGCTTGGCCCAAGCCTCCCGCTTTCCGGCATCGGTGGTTTCCGCCAGCACGATCAGCGCACCGACCAGTTCGTCGGCGGAAAGCGCGTCGGCTCCGGTGGCGATCACCAGTTCGCCTAACTGCTGAACCTTTCGCGTCTTGAGTTCTCGCGCTTTGTCTTCGAGCGCCTTCAGTTCGGCGTCATAGTCTTTCGGTTTGCGCATGTGCCTTTCCTTTCCGGTCGCAAATCGTCGATGCGGAGAGGATAGTTTCGCGAGGCGCGGAATGCAGTAATGTCACCGGGACGGTCTGACACGGCGCGAACAGTCCCGAGAAATTCATTTCGAGGGCGCGCTTATACGTCGTTCCGACGTGCGCTCAGAGGTGTAGATGGTTGATCGCGATGGCGATCTATCATCTTCACGTCAAGGTCATAGGCCGCAAGGCCGGGAGCAGCGCGGTGGCGTCCGCCGCCTACCGTTCCGGCTCGCGGCTGCGCGACGAGCGGCTCGACCGCAGCCACGATTTCTCCGCCAAGCGCGGTGTCGTCCATTCCGAAATCATGCTGCCGGAAGGAGCGCCGGAGCATCTCGGCGACCGCGAACGGCTTTGGAACGAGGTCGAAGCCGTCGAGATGCGCAAGGACGCCCAGCTTGCGCGCGAGGTGGAATTCTCTCTCCCGCGCGAACTGACGCAGGCGCAAGGCATAGAACTCGCCCGCGACTTCGCGCAGGCGGAATTCGTCGATCAGGGCATGATCGCCGATGTGAACGTGCATTGGGATATCGGCGAGGACGGGATGCCGAAACCCCATGCCCATGTCATGCTCACCATGCGGTCGGTTGACGAGAACGGTTTCGGCCAGAAGGTGCGGGACTGGAACCGCACGGAGATGGTGGAACGGTGGCGTGAGCGATGGGCCGCGTTGGCCAATGAACGGCTTGCCGAACTCGACATCGACGCCCGCATCGACCATCGCCGCCTTGAGGCGCAAGGCATCCCGCTCGAACCGCAGAGTCAAATCGGCGCGCCCGCGCAGAGGATCGAGGGCGAAGGGATCGAGGCGGCCGACCGCGCGGAGATGCACCGCGAGATCGCCCGCAATAACGGCGCGCGCATCATCGCCGATCCTTCCTTTGCGCTGGACGCGATCACGCAGCAGCAATCGACGTTCACGCGCCGCGATATGGCGATGTTCGCGCATCGGCACAGCGACGGCATCGACCAGTTCAACGAAGTCATGGGCGCGATGCGCGGTTCGCCCGATCTGGTCGAACTCGGCAAGGACGGACGCGGCGAGGACCGCTTCACCATCCGCGACATGATCGAGGCGGAACAGCGCCTGCACCGCTCGGCGGAATTGATGGCGGGGCGCGAACGTCATGCTGTCGGTGATGCGGATCGCGACATGGCCTTGGCCCGTGCCGAAACGCGCGGCCTTGTCCTTTCCGGCGAGCAGGCCCACGCGCTTTCGCATGTCACGGACGGACGCGATCTTGGCGTCGTCGTCGGCTATGCCGGGACGGGCAAGAGCGCGATGCTCGGCGTAGCGCGCGAGGCTTGGGAAGCGGCGGGCTATGAGGTTCGCGGCGTTGTACTGTCCGGCATCGCCGCCGAGAATCTGGAAAGCGGATCGGGCATTGCGTCCCGTACCATCGCCAGCATGGAACATGGCTGGGAACAGGGCCGCGACATGCTCACCAGCCGCGATGTGCTGGTCATCGACGAGGCGGGCATGGTTGGCACGCGGCAGTTGGAGCGGGTGCTGTCACACGCCGCCGAAGCGGGCGCGAAAGTCGTGCTGGTCGGCGATCCGCAGCAGTTGCAATCCATCGAAGCGGGCGCGGCGTTCCGGTCGATCCATGAGCGTCACGGCGGCGCGGAGATCGGCGAGGTGCGCCGCCAGCGCGAGGACTGGCAGCGGGACGCCACGCGCGATCTGGCGACCGGCAAAACGGGCAACGCGATCCATGCCTATGACCGGCATGGCATGGTACATATTGCCGAAACACGCGAGCAGGCGCGTGGCGACCTGATCGAGCGCTGGGATCGCGAGCGGCAGGCCAATCCCGACGCCACCCGCATCATCCTCACCCACACCAATGACGAGGTGCGGGCGCTCAACGAGGCAGCGCGCCAGAAGATGCGGGACGCTGGTAATCTCGGCGACGAGGTGCGCGTCACGGTCGAGCGCGGTGAACGCCACTTCGCCGCCGGGGATCGCGTCATGTTCCTGCAAAACGAGCGCGGCCTTGGTGTGAAGAACGGCACGCTCGGCACCATCGAGCAAGTCAGCGAGAAATCCCTGACCGTGCGTGCCGACGATGGCCGTTCCGTCGCCTTCGACCTCAAGGACTACAACAAGATCGACCACGGCTATGCCGCCACGATCCACAAAGCGCAGGGCATGACGGTGGATCGCACCCACGTCCTGGCGACGCCGGGCATGGACGCCCATGGCAGCTATGTCGCGCTGTCCCGTCACCGCGACGGCACGGACCTGCATTATGGCCGCGATGACTTCGCCGATCAGAACCGGCTTGTCCGCAGCCTGTCGCGTGACCGGGCGAAGGATATGGCGACGGATTACGATCCGGCGCAGGCTTACGCCGAACGGCGCGGCATCACCTTCCGCGAGCGTGTTGTGGAGATCGTCAGGAAGATCGTGCCGGAGAAGGTGCGCGGCATGTTCGACGGCCTGCGCCTGCCAGCCGACGCCGCGCCCGGCGACAACGCCGTGCCGTCGCCACAGCGGGCAGCGCCGGAAAAGACCGTGGCGGCAGACCCGGAGGTCGCCTTGCGCAAGGCGCGCGCCGGCGCGCTGGTTCGCCATGCCCGCGCGTCCAATGCCATCATCGAAACCAAGCAGCAGGGGCTTGCACCTTCCGCCGAGCAGCGGCGCGAACTCGGTGAGGCACGGCGAGCATTCGATGAAGTACGGCCCCACGGCTGGCAGGACGCGGAAGCCGCCTACAGCAAGGACAACGGCCTCGCCCGTGAGGCGGGTGGTGGCCGGATCGGCCGCGCTATCCGCGCCCTCCAGCTCGAAACCGAAATCCGCACTGGGCGGAATGCTGATCCGGGGATCACGCCCAGCGCCCGCGCCGACCGCTTCGTGGAGCGCTGGCAGAACCTTAGCCAGAACAGCCAGCGCCAATATGCGGCGGGCGACTATTCCGGCTACAAGGCCGCGCGCTCACAGATGGGCGACATGGCGAACAGCCTGCAACGCGACCCGCAGCTAGAATCGCTCCTCGCCGGTCGCAGGAAGGACCTCGGCATCGGCGGTGACTTCGATACAGGCATGGGCATCGGCAAGGACCTCGCCCTCAGTCATGGCCTTGGCCTGGGCCGGGGGATCGGGCTGTAGGTCAGCGGCATCAGAAGCGTTGATTTGATGTCGGCGGGATAGCTGAAAGTCCGAGCTTATCGTCACCTTTGCACGGGAGGCAGATCGTCCCAACGGATGCGCAGGAACCGGCCAGTTCGCTTCGGCAAAAGTTTGCGGTCGATCATCCGCCCGGCGACCTGAAATTCCTCGTTGATCTTGACCACGAGCAGTTTGCTGAAATGCCGCGCCGTATCCACCACAACCACGTCTTTCGTCTTGAACGGGGTAATGGTCTTGATCTCGACGTGATCGTTCCCGAGCCTGCCGTCAGAACCCTGCGCATAGGTCTTGTTCAACT
This sequence comes from Paracoccus sp. 22332, assembly GCF_052045125.1. Taxonomy (NCBI): domain Bacteria; kingdom Pseudomonadati; phylum Pseudomonadota; class Alphaproteobacteria; order Rhodobacterales; family Paracoccaceae; genus Paracoccus; species Paracoccus sp. 22332. Next base: position 11,290 of record NZ_JBQEOI010000036.1, on the reverse strand, counting down.
CGATGCCGTAGGTGATTGCGCCAAATAGCTCGCCGATGTCGCCATAGACGGAGAGGTGCAGCCCGGTTTCGAGGTGATAGCTCTCGGCAAGGGAAATCAAATCTTCAAAGTAGGGAATGATCGAGCGTTTCGCGTTCGGGTATTTCGCGCCCCACTCTTTGTAGCGCAGTTGCTCATCGATTTCGGACCATGTCACCCATTCTCCATCGTCGTAGAACGCGCGGTCTGCCCAGTCGATTTCCTCCAATTTCGTGCGTCCTTCATGCTTGCCTGTAGAGTTTCGGATTCTATGTCCATCCTATTTACCGCCGTTTCTTCGCCGTAGCACGACGACAGCTAAAACTCTATTGCACAAAGGCAATTCCTTCTTCTGTCTGGCTCAATCGCAATCAGAAACAGCCAGCAGGAGGCAGCGTCGCCATGCGTCAACCAGACCGTATCGTCCGCCTGAAAACCGTTCTCGCCCGCACCGGGCTTTCGCAGTCCACCATCTATCGCAAGATCGCCGAGGGCACGTTCCCGCCGCAACTCAAAATCAGCGCCAACGGCACAGGCTGGCACGAATCCGAGATCAACCGCTGGATCGCCAATCCCGCCGGGTGGAGGAAACGCAGTGAGTTCGATTTCGATGGCATCCTCTGATCGCGCCGATGATGACGGCACAGGCAGCGCACGCCGTTCCCGGCGTGTCAGGCCGCCCACGGCATCGGAGCAGCTTGAGGAGCTTTTGGGCTATTCGTGGCCGTTTCCCGGCAGGCCACCTAAGCATGACCTGTCCACATGGACCGTCACTGACGACTGGCCCGATCCCGTTCCTGTCACGGAAGCCGAGATCGAGGTGTTCGAGCGATGGTTCGGCGACCTGTTCGATGAACTCTTTGGCTCATCCGATCCTTGATAAATCCGGCAATATGCCGTATATAATCGAGGGAAGGAGATCAGCCATGCCCAGACCCGCCAGTGAAGTCGAAACCGCCCGCCTTGAGGCGCGCGTTCCTGTCAATGTCTATGAGCAGATGCAGCGCGCCGCACGGCTGCGCGGCATGACGCTCACCGGCTACCTCATCGCAACGGCGGGCGAGGATGCCCGCCGCACGGTCGAGGAAGCCGACGTGCTGCGTCTGGCTGCCGAGGATCAGATACGCTTTGCCAAAGCCCTGATCGATCCGCCCGCGCCCAACGCCCGTCTCGCCCGCGCCGCGAAGCGTCATGCTGAACTGATCGCGCCCCGGTGAGCGCGAGGTTTGCGATAGAGGCGCTTGCCAAAGCCCACCAGCGCAAGGCGTTCTCGTGTGGCAATGAGCGGATAGACCGCTATTTCCATGAGGCAGTCACGCAGGACATCAAACGTCGATACGCAACCTGCTTCGTTGCCCGCGACCTTGAGACCGACCGGATAGCGGGCTTCTACACGCTCTCATCGAGCAACGTGCCGCTCATGGCTGTGCCGGAACCGCTGGCGAGCCGGTTGCCGCGCTACCCGACCGTTCCGGCGGTGCTTATCGGCTGGCTTGGCCGCGATCAGTCCTATGCGGGGCTTGGACTCGGCGAAGCCCTGTTGTTCGACGCTATCAGGACAGTCGCCGAAGCGCCGATAGGCGCTCATGCCATCTTCGCCGATGCCATCGACGAACAGGCCGCAGCCTTCTACGCGGCCGTCGGGTTCACCGCGCTGATTGATCGGCCCAATACTTTGTATCTGCCTGTTGCGACGGCACAGCGCCTTTTGTCGGGAGAAACGTCGTGACATCTTCACGCGATGCCGAAAGTCAGTCTCGGGTGATGCAGCGCGCCGCCCTTTATCTGCGCGTCTCGACGGCGCGGCAGGCCGAGCATGACGTTTCCATTCCCGACCAGAAGCGGCAGGGCGAAGCCTATTGCGAGGCGCGCGGCCTGCAACTGGTCGAGACCTTCGTGGAGCCGGGCGCATCGGCCACCAACGACCGCCGCCCCGAGTTCCAGCGCATGATCGAAGCGGGCATATCGAAGCCCGCACCCTTCGATGTTGTCGTGGTCCACTCGTTCAGCCGCTTCTTCCGTGATCACTTCGAGCTTGAGTTCTATGTGCGCAAGCTGGCGAAGAACGGCGTGAAGCTGGTTTCGATCACGCAGGAAATGGGCGATGACCCCATGCACGTTATGATGCGGCAGATCATGGCGCTGTTCGATGAATACCAGTCGAAGGAAAACGCCAAGCACGTCATCCGCGCCTTGAAGGAGAATGCCCGGCAAGGCTTCTGGAACGGTTCCCTTCCTCCCATCGGCTATCGAACCATCGCCGCCGAGCAGCGCGGCGCGAAGACCAAGAAGAAGCTGGAAATCGATCCACTGCACGCCGATACGGTGCGGCTGATCTACCGGCTGGCCCTGCATGGCGACGGCACCACCGGCCAGATGGGCGTGAAGAACATCGTCAGCTACCTGAACCGCAACCGCATCTTCACCCGCGACGGCGGGCGTTGGGGCATCGGCCAGGTTCACCGCATCCTCACCCGCCGCACCTATATGGGCGAGCACGAGTTCAACAAGCGGACCAAGACCAAGGAATTGAAGCCGGTCAGTGAAATCGTGATGGTCCCCGTCCCGCCGATCATCGACCGTGACACGTTCGACACCGTGCAGAAGCTGCTTAAGGCCCGCAATCCCAAGGTCACGCCTGCCGCCGTCATCAGCGGCCCCACCATGCTGACCGGCCTGATCCATTGCGCCAAGTGCGGCGGGGCTATGACCATCCGCACAGGCAAGGGCGGGCGCTATCGCTATTACACCTGCTCGATCAAAGCCCGGCAGGGACCGACCGCCTGCGAGGGCATGGCGGTGCCGATGGACAAGCTGGACGATCTGGTCGCCAGCCATCTTGAAAACCAGCTTCTCCGGCCCGAGCGGCTGGAAACCATCCTTGCCGCCGTTCTCGACCGGCGGGAAGAATATGCCGAGCGCCGCCGCGAGCATATCGCCGAACTCAATAAGCGCACCACCGAATCGGAATTGCGGCTCAAGCGCCTCTATGACGCCATCGAGGCAGGCATTGCCGACCTGGACGACCCGGCGCTGAAAGACCGCATCGACGGCCTCAAGGCGATCCGCGATCAGGCCAAGGCCGACGCCGACCGGGCGCAGGCCATGCTCCAGAACTCAGGCCAGAAGGCCGTCACGCCGCAGATGCTGCGCACGTTCGCCAAGAATGCCCGCCAGAGCATCCGGCTTGAAGGAGGAGGCTATCGCCGCGACCATCTGCGCGCGCTGGCTCAGCGCGTCGAGGTCAATACCGGCGAAGTCAGGATCATGGGATCGAAATCCCGGTTGCTTCAGGCGCTGGTGTCGGGCGGTGGCGTAAACGCAGTGCCCACTCAGGGACTGAAGTGGCGGAGCAGGTGGGATTCGAACCCACGGAACCTTCTCAGGTTCGGCCGCTTTCAAGGCGGCAGCGATAAACCGCTCTGCCACTGCTCCAATATGCTTTCTACCTAACAGTCCTTTGAGGATTTTCCAAGTCCCTGAGAGAAATCTCATCATAGTTGCGTTTTTCCCGGAATTGGGGCAGCGATTTCGCCTGACGTTGCCCCCTGCGGCTAATCCAGTTTGACGTAGACTCTGGCCCAACCGAGAGGACCAGAGATGAAGCGCAGCAGGTTCACCGAAGATCAGATCATCGG
>NZ_JBQEOI010000036.1:0-7584 GCF_052045125.1 Paracoccus sp. 22332 | reverse complement strand
TGTAGATGGCACATGGAACAATGGTGCAGTCGGAAAGCCGCCCAACATCTTCAGCCATAACGTCTATACTGCCGAGATTAACGCAGACTTGACGTTCGATGGTATGCTGTCGATGCGGTCATCTTCCGTCGCGGCCCAGATGCGCGTTGGGGGTTGGTATTTCGACAGCGTTGCTCTGGACAATCAGGTCTCGTTCCAGAACTCAGGCGTGAGGAATGAGATCGATGAGCCAGCGAAAGCGTCTGAAAACGGCTTCCTCGGCATCAACCTACGGTCAGTTGCTGTTTCCGCCCGCAACAGCCCTTATATCGCTCAGCCTGGCGCGCGGCGTATGGGCTTCGATTTCCAGGGTGTGCAGACGGTCGATGTGGACTGTCTCATCATGCACGCGGCCGACCCCGACAATCCGGCGGAAATCGCAGCCAAGGGCATAGCCGAACCCGCGGTCAGTCGTGGTCGCGGCGGCCTTTGGTCCAACTTGGTGATCTTCGGGTGGGGCGGTGACTTGAACCTCACCGGCCTGGCGGCATCCATCATCAAGACGATTACAATCCAGCGTCGGGCCGCGCAGCTTCTGGGGGTGCCAAATGCGAGCATCGCAGATTACGCGGAGTATGTGCGCGGGCTGTCTTATCGGGACATGCAGTTGGAAATCCGGGCGATGCACCGCTATCTGCTGGCGGCGCGGGAGGGCAACCTCGAATTGCCTTTGGCGGATCGCACCGTGCCACAGGTGCTGACCTTCAAGCCCGACTGGCGAGGCGAGGGCTTCCGCTCTGACAGCCGGATCAACTGGTCGTCTGGCGATACCCCGATCGACGGCGACAGTCTCAATCTGCACGGCAACAGAGTCAAATGGGTCAAGGACACGGTGGCGGCAGGTGCGATCACCTTCGGTGGGGGCCAGATGGTCGTTGCCTCCGGGAAGTTGTCGGCCGCGTCTCACTCCGACACCGCCGACATTGAGGTCATCCGCTGCGGTAAATATCACGCCCCGGCTATGATCGGCAAAGCCGTGGCCCGAGGAGGGCGGCTGGTGCTGGACGGCGCGGCGACAGGTGATTTCGAAGCCAGCGGCCAAGGGCAGATGATCCTTGGGCCGAACTGCGTCGTGCCCAGCGGGAAGCGTCTGCGCATCGTCGGCGACATGGGAAAGGTGGGCTGGGACGGAACCGGGGGCACCGGAAGTCTGACGATCCAGTCGGGCGGTGTCTTGGAGTTCCACGCGACCCCGGTCCTGCGCTTCGATCTCTTCAATATTGATACCTGGGGGCTTTACCTCCACGACATGAAGGGCGTCACCAGCGGGGCGACAGGAAAATGGGATAGCTGGCGCCGCGTCGGGGAGAATGCCTTTGTTCGCGTCCGTGACATGCTGGGCATTCCCGTCGTCGGTGAACAGACGATCACGAAGAAGTATATTTACGAAGCCCTCGGCACCATTTCCGCGATCCTGCCAGCCACTATCGGAAAGATCGAGCGGTTCCGCAGCGGACGCTTCGGGCTGACGGCTCCCGGCATCGCAGGCACCGTGACCCTTGAGGTGGGATCAGAACTGGTCATCAGCAATCGAGACAAGCTGTCGCCCGGCGTTTACGACCTGGGCGGCGGCGCGGGAACGGGCGTGACCTACGTCGATCAGGGCGCAATCTTGCCTGTGGGTGTGACGATCACGGGCGGCAAGGCCACGCTGACCATCAGCTAACCCGGCGGCGCCTTCGCATCAGCGCGAGGGCGCCGAGGCCTAGAGGCAGGAGGGCGGCAGCCGCTGGCAGGGGCACGGGGGCCAATGTAAAGCTGCCGAAGACATTCTTGGCCCACGGATATTCTTCACTGGCATAGGAAATAGTGCCGGATAGCGTGCCATCCCAGGTCAGACTCTCCCACCCGTAGAAATAGCCTGATTCGACCCCTGAATAACCCTCTGCCGTCCGTTGAAGAACGGAACTGAAGATGGTTTCTGTCAGGGTTCCCAAGGTGAAATGCACACTGTCTCCGAAGTCGGCGATAACGGTGATGAATGCCTCGACAGTATCGCCAGTGGCCACGTTCCAGTAGCCGGGCATCGGGCGATCAGGCTCAACGGGATCGCTTCCGAACGGGTGGTGGCTCTCATAGGCGCTGACCAGGGTGAACGCTCCGGTATACGTCGCCGCCTCTGCCGCCGACCCCACCCCGACCGCCACGGCAGCCGCCGCGCACAATGCCCTGATACCCATAATCCACCCCTAAAAATCGAATCGCCGTCACCATGCGCGGCTGGCGGGATCATCAGCATCACGGTGCCGTGAGTCTCGGGGAAAGCGCGGGGCGTGGATCAACGCAGGCGTGAAAGACGATCTGCATCAGCAAGATATGGAGGACGCGCGGGATGATTATTCTGCCGCTGGATCGCAGGTGGTCATCAGCAACCGCAATCTGCTGCCCACTGGTACCTATGAGTTGACCGGGCCTGGGATCACTGTCGTCAACAACGGCGCGACCCTTCCCGCAGGCGTTAGCGTGACCGGTGGCAAGCTGGTGCTGGAGGTCTGACAGAGCGGCGCCTTCGCAGCATAGCGAGGGCGCCCTAGCCTACCGCTGCTATCTCTGATATGGTTGCGCTTATCGCGGCATAGGACGTGCGCGCTTTTCCACTGTGAAAGGCCCGTCCGGTGTCAGATTTCATCCGCTTTCTGCTGATCGGCGAAGCGCAGCGGGATCCCTACGTCTGGGGGGCCGTGCTGCTGGCGCACGCCATGATCGGCGTGTTTCTTATGGCGACCATGGGCGCCTTGGTCGCCTGCTGGCTGCGCGACGGCTGGGCCGGTGTCTCGGTCATTGCATCGCTCTATGCCGCTTGGGAAGTCCTGCAACTCACGAACGGGGCGCCGGCCGAGGATTGCGCACTGGATTGGGCTGTCGTCGTCCTGGGCGCCGTCCTGACGCTGTTTCTGTGGCAGAGGCGCGCGGGGGGGACTGTTGGCGCCATTGCCTCGATCCTCGCCATCTGTGCGGCAGGCATCGGCCGCCGGGTGCCGTGATGGATCCGACGACGGCGCTTCTCTCCGAAATCGTCAAGGCAGGCATCGGCTATGCCTTGGCCGCCTATTTCTACCTTGAGCTTCGGGCAGAACGGAAAGACCGCCGCGAGTGCGACGACAAGATGCACGCGCTGACGCTGCACCTGAAAGACGAAACGCACACCCGCGTCCTGGAAGTGAACACCCGGCAAGACGCGACCCTGCAAAAGCTGGGTGACGCTTTCGTGGCGCTCACGTCCGAGGTCCGCAGCATGAACGGCAGGGGGTCGTCCTGATGTTTCCCTGGGGTCGTCGCTCGCAAACACCCGGTCAGGCGCGGATTGCCCAGATCGAGGCGGATCTCTGCGCCAGAACCAAGTGCGGCACGGAGGCCAATATCGCCGAACTGCGCGCCAAGCGGGCGCAGCTAACCCTTAACACGATCCTGGATGACGTGATCGCCGCGAGCCTCCGCGCCGCTGATGATAATGGAGGCCGAACCGATGGCTGAAGATATGGCCGCCGTCGCGGTTCTTCTGGTGAATATCTGGGCGGCCCTGTCGGGCGTCGTCGCGGCGCGGGCGTGGTGGCCGCGCCATAGCCTGTGGCCGGAACCCCGTTCGACCAAGGTGTTCTACTGCTCGGTGATCGGGCTGATGGTCGCGTTCGGCTGCAACGCGGCCCTGCGCGCCGTGGATATGCTGCTGTCTTGGCCGCCTGCCCTGCACCTGTCCAGCGTGGACGACCTGCTGTGGCGCCTTCTGGGCGGTGCGGCCTGCGTCGGCATGGTCTGGGCGAAGCTGCTGGCCCTGCCCGCCGAGGAACGCGGGCAATGGAACATTCTCACCATCGTATTTCACCCGGATCCCGACGCGATTGTCGTCCGCATCGGCAATGCCGTCGCGCGCCGGATGCGCCGCCGCAAGGAGCTTTGACCCATGATGAACCGCATCGTCCTGCACCACACCGGCGGCCCCGGCAAGCCGACGGCCGACGACCTGGAACACTATCACCGCATCGTGGACGCGGGCGGGATGGTCCATAGCGGGCGCCACCCGATCAGCGCGAACGCACCGGGGCGCAAGCTGACTCCTGGCACCTATGCCGCGCACACGGCTGGCCTGAACACCGGATCCATCGGCCTGTCCATGGCCGCCATGGGCCGCTCCACCTGGAACGACCCGCAGGGGTCCACCGATCATTTCCCGACTGAACGGCAGGTTGACGCCTTCATCCGCGAGGCTGCGCGCCTCTGCCGCGTCTATGGCATCCAGCCGACTCGCAAGACCGTGCTGACCCACGCCGAGGTTCAGACCACCCTGGGCGTGCGGCAGGCACAGAAATGGGATTTCGACTATGACCCCTGCGGCAAGCTGGACAGCCGCGACCCGCTGGTGATCGGCGATATGCTGCGGGGGCTGATCGCCGCCGAACTGACCGCGCAGGAAGCCAATGGCCGCCCGGTCACGCAGGCGCCTGCCCAGATCGTCCTGCGCCGCGGATCCAAGGGTCCGGAGGTCCGCGCCCTTCAAGACCGCCTGCTGGCTCTGGGCTTCGACCCACGCGGCGTGGATGGCGATTTCGGTCCTGGCACCGAGGCCGCCGTTGTCGCCTTCCAGGAAGCCCACGAACTGCTGCCCGATGGCAAGGCAGGCACCGCCACCCTTACTGCCCTCAACCTCTGAAGGAGAACCCCGTGACCAAGATCAAAGCGTTTTTTGCCGTCGCGCTGATGTTCGCGCTGATGCCTTTCGCCGCTCTGGCGGCCGGCACCATCGAAATGGCCTTGGCCAACGCCCAGGGCGCCATCGCTGGAACCATCGCCGCCGGTATCGTCGGCGCGGCCTTCGGCCTTGTCGCCGCTCGCATCGACGCCCGATCCAAGCTGGCGCTCGCCAAGACTCCCGCCGAGCGGACCCTGACCGACAAGCTGGCGATCGAGGCCGACCGGCGCTTGGATGCCATCGACCGCGACCACCTGGAAAAGATCATCGCCAATGTGCTGACGGCGAACATGGACAAGCTGGCCGCCAATGTCGGCTTGCCGCCCAAGGCCGCCGCCGATCTGTTCGTGGACGATTTCTTTGCCGCCCTCGATGCGCGCAACCCCGGCCTTGCCAAGCGCCTGCCGATCAAGACCCAGGACGTGAAAGACCTGATCGCCGCCGGTATCGGTCGCATCACCGCCCCCGACCTGCTGGCCGAGGCGCTGACCAAGGCGGGCGTGCCCGGCGTCCGGGCGCAGTTCTAGGGGCAGGCGCACCCTTTGGCGCCGTAAGGCCCGACGGAAGCCCCGGCACAGCGCCGGGGCTTTTCGTTATCCACCACCATCATGGAGACAGCCATGCACCCCCTGACCTTTCCCCTGGCCATCTGGGCCGCCAGCATCCGCGCAGCCGCGATCTGGGGCGTAGCGCCGCCTTGGTTGGCTGGACGCTAGACGCAAGGCGTCCTCAACCAGCACGAGCATGGGATCTCGAATCATCATGGCGCGGACCCAACGCGCCGGGCCGCCCAAGGTTCGATTACCGATGGGGGATCCTAACCCTTCCCAAGCCCGTCAGGACCGGCTAAATCGGGTCGGGCAGGCCCACAAATGTGCGGAACAATTTGCGGCACAATTTGGGGAACAGCGATCTTCTAAGCGATTGATCTTGCTGGAACAGCCCTATAAAATGACGGACACCCTCTCCGCCATTTGGTATAAAACCGGGAACGCCGATTCCCGCCGTTTTCCCTCCCTTCGTGGCTACCAGCGTCCTCAACAGGACTTTTTTGTTTCCTTTGATGTAGATCGCGTCGTCTGCGACCTCGACGTGCTGGGCGAAGGCCCGGACGTGTTCCCGCCGATAGCCGCCCTTTCCAAGCCGGAGCCGGGTGCGTGCTTCGCTTGCCAGTTCCCGCACGGCTGCTCGGCGCACACGCTGTTGGATTGGGTGAAGAAGGCCGAGGTCGATGCCGGCAAACGGTGTCATTTTGGAGGGCTATAACGTAGGTATAGTTCTCTGTTTCGTCGGCTTCTGACCGCCATTTCACATATATTTCCTATAAAATTCAACTGATTAAGGACACTTCCAGCTATCCGCAGGCCATTCCGCCTATCCAAGACGGAATAATCGGTTCGCGACGATCCGCGACACGTTGCGACAGCCAGCATCTTGACTTTGTATCGTGATATGATACATATTCCCCATGATACAAAGCACCAAGGGCAAGCGCGCTGCCGACGCGGTTCAGGATCGGTTCGGCAAGGGCTTCCCGGCTGACTTGGTGAAGCGGACGCGCGCCATGCTGTCGGCGCTTCATGCTGCCACGGTCCTAGAGGATTTGCGGTTCCCGCCTGGGAACCATCTTGAAGAACTGAAGGGTGATTGAGTGGGGCAACATTCCGTTCGCATCAACACAATGGCGCATTTGCTTTGTGTGGACCGAAAGCGGCCCGGCAGATGTTGAAATCGTGGACTATCATTGAAAGGGGAATGCTGATGATCACGCTTACCAATCCGTCGCATCCCGGCGAAGTACTGAACGAACTGTTCTTGCAGCCTCTCGAATTGAGCGCGGGGAAGCTGGCAAAGCGGTTGAACGTCCCGCGCACCCGGATTGAACGACTTGTAAAAGGCGAAACTGATATGACCGCTGACACCGCGTTGCGGCTGTCCAAGTTCTTCGGCAACACGGCTGAATTTTGGATGAACCTTCAGCGCGCCTATGATTTGGCAGAAGCGCGCGAACATGTGGACGTATCGAACATTCAACCGCTGCAAGCTGCGTGATCGGGGCGACACCGAAGCGCCGCCCCTGATCGTCACCGAACGCGCGGATCGTTCAGGACTTCATCAATCCGTGCGGGCAACTGGTCGTTCATCTGGTTGACCGCCCGTCCCGCCTGACGTTGCCCCCTGCGGCTAATCCAGTTTGACGTAGACTCTGGCCCAACCGAGAGGACCAGAGATGAAGCGCAGCAGGTTCACCGAAGATCAGATCATCGGTATTTTGAAAGAGCATGAGGCTGGGATTTCCGTTGCCGATCTTTGCCGCAAGCATGGCGTCAGCGATGCCACCGTTTACAAGTGGAAGGCCAAGTATGGTGGTATGGATGTCAGCGAGGCGAAGCGGCTGAAGGGGCTAGAGGATGAGAATGCTCGCCTGAAGCGGCTGCTGGCCGATGCGATGCTCGACAATGCGGCGCTGAAAGATCTTCTGGGAAAAAAGTGGTGACGCCCGCCGGAAAGCGGCAAGCGGTCGCGCATCTGGTGGCGGGCCACGGGATGAGCGAACGGCGGGCGTGTCGGGTGATCGGCTGCTGCCGCATGACCATGCGCTACGAGGCGATCCGGCAGGACGACCCTGTGCTGCGCGAGCGGCTGAAGGAGTTGGCGCGGGTGCGCCGCTGGTTCGGCTACCGTCGGCTGCACGTGTTCCTGCGGCGTGAGGGCCATGTGGTGAACCACAAGCGCCTGTTCCGCATCTACCGCGAGGAACGGCTGCACGTGCGCCGTCGTGGCGGGCGGAAGCGGGCCATCGGCACGCGGGCACCGATGACATTGCCTTTGATGCCGAACCAGCGCTGGTCGTTGGA
>NZ_JBQEOI010000035.1:4399-28704 GCF_052045125.1 Paracoccus sp. 22332 | reverse complement strand
TGGGAGACGGCCCTTTTGGGTGTGGTGTTTGGGTCAGATCACTTGATGATCTTCGAGACCACGCCGGCGCCGACGGTGCGGCCGCCTTCGCGGATCGCGAAGCGCAGCTTTTCCTCCATCGCGATCGGCGCGATCAGCTCGACCTCGAACTTCAGGTTGTCGCCCGGCATCACCATCTCGGTGCCCTCGGGCAGCTTCACCGTCCCGGTCACGTCCGTCGTGCGGAAGTAGAACTGCGGGCGATAGTTCGCGAAGAACGGCGTGTGGCGGCCGCCTTCCTCCTTGGTCAGGATATAGGCCTCGGCCTCGAAGGTCGTGTGCGGGTTCACCGATTTCGGCTTGCACAGCACCTGGCCGCGCTCGACACCGTCGCGGTCGATGCCGCGCAGCAGGACGCCCACGTTGTCGCCGGCCTCGCCGCGATCCAGCAGCTTGCGGAACATCTCGACGCCGGTGCAGGTGGTCTTCTTGGTGTCGCGGATGCCCACGATCTCAAGCTCGTCGCCCACGTTCACCGCGCCGCGCTCGATCCGGCCGGTCACGACCGTGCCGCGGCCCGAGATCGAGAACACGTCCTCGATCGGCATCAGGAAGGGCTGGTCCACGGCGCGCTCGGGCGTCGGGATGTATTCGTCGACCGCCGCGATCAGCGCGCGGATCGAATCCTCGCCGATCGCCTGGTCGCGGCCTTCCAGAGCGGCCAGCGCCGAGCCCTTGATGATCGGAATGTCGTCGCCCGGATAGTCGTAGGAGGACAGAAGCTCGCGCACCTCCATCTCGACCAGTTCCAGCAGCTCCTCGTCATCGACCTGGTCGACCTTGTTGAGGTAGACGACCATGTAGGGGATGCCCACCTGGCGGCCCAGCAGGATGTGCTCGCGCGTCTGCGGCATCGGGCCGTCGGCGGCGTTCACCACCAGGATCGCGCCGTCCATCTGCGCCGCGCCGGTGATCATGTTCTTCACATAGTCCGCGTGGCCGGGGCAGTCCACGTGGGCGTAGTGGCGGTTTTCCGATTCGTATTCCACATGCGCGGTCGAGATCGTGATCCCCCGAGCCCGCTCCTCGGGCGCGCCGTCGATCTGGTCATAGGCGCGGAATTCGCCGAAATACTTCGTGATCGCAGCCGTCAGCGTCGTCTTGCCGTGGTCAACGTGACCAATCGTGCCAATGTTGACGTGCGGTTTCGTCCGTTCAAACTTTGCCTTTGCCATCGTGCAGGGCTCCTCAATTCACCGATTCATGGGGGATGGGCGGGACCGAGGCCCCGCCCCGCCTGTCAGGCGTATTTCTTCTGGATCTCGTCCGAGATGTTCTGCGGCACAGCTTCGTAATGGTCGAACTGCATCGTGAACACCGCGCGGCCCGAGGACATTGAGCGCAGGTTGTTGATATAGCCGAACATGTTGGCCAGCGGCACGAAGGCGTCGATGACGTTGGCGTTGCCGCGCGAATCCTGGCCGCGGACCATGCCGCGACGGCTGGTCAGGTCGCCGATGATCGAACCCGTGTATTCCTCGGGCGTCACCACCTCGACCTTCATGATCGGTTCCAGCAGCTTGGCGCCGGCCTTCTTCAGGCCTTCGCGCATGGCAGCGCGCGAGGCGATTTCGAAGGCCAAGACCGAGGAGTCGACGTCATGGAAGGCACCGTCCAGCAGCGCAACCTTGAAGTCGATCACCGGGAAGCCCGCCAGCGGACCCGAGTCCATGACCGACTTGATGCCCTTTTCGACGCCCGGAATATATTCCTTGGGCACCGCACCGCCGACGATCTTGGATTCGAACGAATAGCCCTCGCCCGGCTCGGTCGGGGTGATCTGCAACTTGACACGCGCGAACTGGCCGGTCCCGCCGGTCTGTTTCTTGTGCGTATAGTCGATCTCGGCCGGCTGGCTGATGGTTTCGCGGTAGGCCACCTGCGGGGCGCCGATATTCGCCTCGACCTTGAACTCGCGCTTCATGCGGTCCACCAGGATGTCGAGGTGAAGTTCGCCCATGCCCTTCATGATGGTCTGGCCCGATTCCAGATCGGTCTCGACGCGGAAGGACGGGTCTTCGGCGGACAGACGCTGAAGGGCGAGGCCCATCTTCTCCTGGTCGGCCTTGGACTTGGGCTCCACGGCGATCTCGATCACGGGTTCCGGGAAGGTCATGGTTTCCAGAACCACCGGCTTGGCGGGATCGCACAGCGTGTCGCCCGTGGTGGTGTCCTTCAGGCCCGCCAGCGCGATGATGTCGCCTGCAAAGGCTTCCTCGATCTCTTCGCGGTTGATGGCGTGCATCATCATCATCCGACCGACACGCTCGCGCTTGCCCTTGGTCGAATTCAGCATCTGGTCGCCCTTCTTGAGCTGACCGGAATAGAGACGCGTGAAGGTCAGCGAGCCGACGAAGGGGTCGTTCATGATCTTGAAGGCCAGCGCCGAGAAGGGCTGCGCGTCATCGGCCGAACGCTCGATATTGCGGGTCTCGGTCTCGTCGTCGGGGGCGAAGCCCATCAGCGCCGGAACGTCGATCGGCGACGGCAGGAAGTCGATCACCGCGTTCAGCAGCGGCTGCACGCCCTTGTTCTTGAACGCCGAACCGGCCATGACCGGGAAGAAGGACAGCGACAGCGTGCCCTTGCGGATCAGCTTGCGCAGGGTCGCCTCGTCGGGCTCGTTGCCCTCCAGATAGGCTTCCATGGCGTCGTCGTCCTGTTCGACGGCCAGTTCGATCATGTTGGCGCGCCATTCCTCGGCAACGCCCTTCAGGTCGTCGCGGATCGGCTGGCGGATCCAGTTGGCGCCCAGATCCTCGCCCTTCCAGACCCATTCTTCCATCTTGATCAGGTCGATGATGCCTTCCAGCGTGTCCTCGGCGCCGATCGGCAGCGCGATCGGGCACGGAGTGCCGCCGGTGCGGTCCTTGATCATGCGGACGCAGTTGAAGAAGTCGGCGCCGATCTTGTCCATCTTGTTGACGAACACGATCCGCGGAACCTTGTAGCGGTCGGCCTGGCGCCACACCGTCTCGGTCTGCGGCTCGACGCCGGCGTTGCCGTCCAGCAGGCAGATCGCGCCGTCCAGCACGGCCAGCGAACGCTCGACCTCGATGGTGAAGTCGACGTGGCCCGGCGTGTCGATGATGTTGAAGCGGTATTTGGTCTCCGAGGTGCCCTCGGTGGTCGGGTCTTCCTGGCGCTGCCAGAACGTGGTGGTCGCGGCAGACGTGATCGTGATGCCGCGCTCCTGCTCTTGCTCCATCCAGTCCATGGTGGACGCACCCTCGTGGGTTTCGCCCATCTTGTGGTTCTTACCCGTGTAGAAAAGGATACGCTCGGTCGTTGTCGTCTTGCCGGCGTCGATGTGGGCCATGATGCCGAAGTTACGGTAACGCTGCAGCGGATATTCGCGTGCCATGGTCTGGATCCTTTCGCCTTACCAGCGGTAGTGGCTGAACGCCTTGTTGGCGTCGGCCATCTTGTGCGTGTCTTCGCGTTTCTTGACGGCCGTGCCGCGGCCGTTCACGGCGTCGGCCAGTTCGCCCGCGAGGCGTTCTTCCATCGTGTTCTCGTTGCGCTTCTTGGACGCATCGATCAGCCAGCGGATCGCCAGGGCCTCGCGGCGGGTCGGACGAACCTCGACCGGAACCTGGTAGGTGGCACCGCCGACGCGGCGCGAACGCACCTCGACCGAGGGTTTCACGTTGTCCAAGGCTTCGTGGAAGACTTCGATCGGTTCGCGCTTCAGGCGGGACTGGACGCGGTCCAGGGCCGAATAGACGATGCGCTCGGCCACCGATTTCTTGCCGTCAACCATCAGGTTGTTCATGAATTTGGTCAGCACGCGATCGCCAAATTTGGCGTCGGGCAGGACTTCGCGCTTTTCAGCGGCGTGACGACGGGACATGGATGCCTCTCCTTATTTCGGACGCTTGGCGCCGTATTTCGAACGACGCTGGCGACGATCCTTGACGCCTTGGGTGTCCAGCACACCGCGCAGGATGTGGTAACGGACACCCGGAAGGTCTTTCACGCGGCCGCCACGGATCAGCACGACGCTGTGTTCCTGGAGGTTGTGCTTTTCGCCCGGAATATAGGAAATAACCTCGAAGCCGTTGGTCAGCCGCACCTTGGCGACCTTCCGCATGGCGGAGTTCGGTTTCTTCGGCGTCGTGGTATAGACGCGCGTGCAAACGCCGCGTTTCTGCGGGCAGCCCTGCAGGTGCTGCGACTTCGAGCGCTGCACCTTGGGCTGCCGCGGTTTGCGGATCAGCTGTTGGATCGTCGGCATTCGGTTCCCCGTCTTGCTCTGTCAATACTCGCAACCGGCTGGTTGCGCCGCTTCTCGACGGCACGTCGCGCGAATCGCGAAATGCCAAACCCATCCTGCCCCGGTAACCGAGCTGGACGGGAAAATTCCAGAGGATCGAGGCAGTTACGGCCCGGATCGTGACCACGAAAGGTTCTGGCCCCCGGCCGGTTCCCCGGCGGGTGTGGGGCGTATAGGGGGAATCGCCTGGGCTGTCAACATGACGGCCCGGCGTCGACCCCCGCCTCCAGCCGCCGCCCGAGGCCGTTCAGGGCCGTGCGATCCAGGCCAAAGCGCAGGGCCAGTTGCCGGTCCAGCGCATCCGGCGCGATGTCCCAGGGCAGGCCCGGACCCATGTCGCCGGAATCGCTGTCGGCATGGATCCCGCGAATGAACATCAACGGACGCGTGACCGCCACCCCCGGCATCCACAGGGGCAGCCGGGTGTGATTGAAATGCAGCGCGGTCTGGGGCTGGTCGGGGCGCAGGAAGATCGTCAGCGCCACACCCATGTTATGGGCGATCCGGGGGATGAACTGTGCACCCTGCCCGTTCGCCCGCATCATCAGCCCGCGCGCATGATCCAGAGACAGCCGGCCTTCGGCCCGCCACAGCCCTTCGACCGTCGCGAAATCGGCGCGGGCTCGCGCGACATAGTCAAGCGCCACGGCGTCGTCGTCGTCATGGCGGAAATGGCCCACGACATCGGCCGAGCGATCGACATGGGGGGCGACGGCCGCGTGGCAGGCCTCGAGGTGGCGGTCCATCGGCGGGATCAGGGCCAGGCGCAGTTGCGGGTGCCGCGCTGCCAGGTCGCGCAGGCGCGTCAGATAGGGTTCGGGCAGATCCGGGCCGGTCATGATGACCAGGGTGAAATCGGGATCCGTCTGGGCCAGCCAGCCAGGCAGCGCCAGGGTCGTGAACCACAGCCACCGCCGCGCCAGCCGGGCAGCATCGTACAGAAACGTCCTGCGTTCGCTGACACTGGCATGGTCGCGCTGATAGCCCCGCAGCCCGACATAGGAAAACCGGCACAGGCCCAGCATCTGCACCCGCATCAACGGACCCTGCCCAGCCGCGCCTCGCGCAGGATGGTATAGATCCCCGCCGCGACCACCAGGGCCGACCCGGCCCAAGTCCACAGGTCGGGCCATTCGCCGAACACGATCAGCCCCATCGCGATCGCCACCAGCAGCGAGGTATAGCGGAACGGCGCGACATAGGAGATCTCCCCCACCCGCATCGACGCCACCGCGCTGACATAGCCCACCGTCAGAAACACGCTGCCAAGGGCCAGCAGCAGCATCTGCGCACCGCTGGGCATCACCCATCCCTGCGCCAGGCTGACGGCCAAGCCCGTCGCGGTCACGCCAGTCGCCGCATAAAAGGCGATGGTGGCCGAGCTGATCTCTTGCCCGAAGCCGCGCGTCGCCATGTCGCGCAGCACGATCATCGCCATGGCCGCAAGCGCGACGACCGCCCACAGGCCGAACACGTTGCCGCCCGGCCGCAGGATCAGCAGCACGCCCAGGAAGCCGACGATCACCGCGCCGATCCGCCGCCAACCCAGCGTCTCGCCGAAGAACAGCGCCGCCGTGACCATCACCGCCAGGGGCAGCGCCTGCATGATCGCCGACACGTCGCCCATCGCCATGTTCTGCAAGGCGTTCAGGAACAGGATGGTCGAGGCGATCTCTCCGACCAGCCGCCAGAGCATCGGCCGACGCGCCCGCGCGGGGATGCGCAGCGAAAGCCCGCCCATGCGGGGCGCCAGGGCCGCGATGAAGGCCATGGCGAACAGTCCGCGCAGGGTGATCGCCTGATACAGCGGCATGTCCTGCACGACGAATTTCATCACCGTGTCGTTCAGGCCGAAGGCGACCATGCACAGCGTCATCAGCGCCGCGCCGTGCAGGTTGTCTCCCGGCTTGTGCGCCAGCGGACGAACCGAAGCAGGCCGGACGCGCCGGATCGGGGACAGGATGGGCGTACGCATGGCCGGATTCACCAGGGGGGATACAGCTTTCCCGTTAGGCATTGCCACTGCATCGGGCAAGAAATTTCTGCGGCTTACGCAAGCAATCCCGCCGCGCGGCATTCTTTACTGCCACGATATTCTGCTTGGCGGAATTTTCCATAACCCGTCCCTGCGTCCTGCCGTAAGCAGACTTTGCGGTCCCCTGTCGGCTGGCAGGTGGAACGAGTTGTCAGGAACGCCAGATGCTGCTTCCCCTTTCGCTTCTTTTCGTCGGCGCGGTCCTGACGCTCAACGGTTTGGGGATGATGAACCGCATCGCCGACAAAGAGATCGTGGTCATCAATCTTGCGGCCGCGTTCATCACCGGAACCGTCGCGGTCCTGTCCATGACGGGGGCCGACACCCCGGAAACCGTCAAGGCCGCAGCCCTGACATTGCTGTTCAGCCTGACCTATCTGTGGGTGGGGATGAACCGGCTGTCGGGCTTCGATGGGCGCGGGCTGGGCTGGTTCAGCCTTTTCGTGGCAATTTCGGTCCTGCCCGAAGCGGCGGTCACGCTGCGCCATGCCACGGATGGGATGACGCTGTGGCTTGGCCTGTGCTGGGCCTGCTGGGCCGGGCTCTGGTTTCTGTATTTTCTTCTGCTGGCGCTCCGCTGGCGGTTGGAGAGGACCGCGGCGGCCGCCACCCTCGCGGGCGGCATCCTCACCGCCTGGATGCCCGCCTTGGCGATGCTCTACGGCGCGGCCTGAAGCCAAGGCAGTCCGGCAACGCCGCGAAGATCGCAAAAGGCCCGGCATTGCTGCCGGGCCTTTGCATGTCACGCCGGAACGATCACTCGTCGCGGTCTTCGGGCAGGTCGGCGACCCTGTCCGACGCCGTGGTCTCCATCGCCGGGGCGATCAGAGCCGCCGCGGCCTCGGCCTCGGCGCGGCGGGCCTCGATCACCTCGGCGTCGCGTTCGGTCGCGATGCGGCGGACGCGGGCGGTGGCGCCGCCGGTGCCTGCCGGGATCAGACGGCCGACGATGACGTTCTCTTTCAGGCCCAGCAGCTTGTCGCGCTTGCCCTGAACGGCGGCCTCGGTCAGCACGCGGGTCGTTTCCTGGAAGGACGCGGCCGAGATGAAGCTGCGGGTCTGCAAGCTGGCCTTGGTGATGCCCAGCAGCACGGGTTCCCCTTGGGCCGGACGGCCGCCCTTGGCTTCGATCTTGGCGTTTTCCTCCTCGAACTCGTCGCGCTCGACATGCTCGCCCTTCAGCAGGGTCGTGTCGCCGCTGTCGGTGATCTCGATCTTTTGCAGCATCTGGCGAACGATCACCTCGATGTGCTTGTCGTTGATCTTCACACCTTGCAGCCGGTAAACGTCCTGCACCTCGTCGATCAGGTAATCCGCAAGCGCCTCGATCCCCATGATCCGCAGGATGTCGTGCGGGGCCGGGTTGCCGTCCATGATATAGTCACCCTTCTGCACGAAGTCGCCTTCCTGCACCGGGATGTGCTTGCCTTTCGGCACCATGTATTCGACGGGCGCGGCACCGTCTTCCGACGGCTCGATGGTGATGCGGCGCTTGTTCTTGTAGTCCTTGCCAAAGCGCACATACCCGTCGATCTCGGCGATGATCGCGTGATCCTTGGGACGACGGGCCTCGAACAGTTCCGCCACGCGGGGCAGACCCCCGGTGATGTCCTTGGTCCGGGCGCCTTCCCGCGGAATACGCGCCACCACGTCGCCCGCGCGGATTTCCTGCTGGTCCTCGACCGACAGGACCGCGTCCACCGACATCGGATAGCTGATCGGGTTGCCCTGTTCATTGCGAACCGGATCGCCGTTCTCATCCATGATGATGATCTCGGGCTTCAGGTCGTTGCCTTTCGGCGCGGAACGCCAATCGGTGACGATCTTCTGCGTCATGCCAGTCGCATCGTCCGTCTCGTCGCGGACCGAGATCCCCGACAGCAGATCGACGAACTTCGTGACCCCTGCCTTTTCGGCGATGATCGGCAGGGTATAGGGATCCCATTCGAACAGCTTGGCGCCGCGAATGACCCGTTCGCCTTCCTTCACGAACAGCTTCGAACCGTAGAACAGCTTGTGGCTGGCGCGTTCCTGCCCCTGGTCGTCGACGATGACCAACTGCATGTTGCGCGCCATCACGACCTGCTCGCCATTGGCGTTGGTCAGGATGTTCTCGTTGCGGAACTGCACCGTGCCTTCGTGCGACGCGGCCTGGAACGACTGCTGGCCGCCCTGGGCGATGCCGCCGATGTGGAAGGTCCGCATCGTCAGCTGGGTGCCCGGCTCGCCGATCGACTGCGCGGCGATGATGCCCACCGCCTCGCCGATGTTGACCAGTGTGCCGCGCGCCAGGTCGCGGCCATAGCACAGCGCGCAGACCCCGTCCTCGGATTCGCAGGTCAGGGCCGAACGGATGCGCACGGTCTGCACGCCCGCCTGCTCGATGGCGTCGGCCTTGCGCTCGTCGATCACCTCGTTCGCGCGGACGATGATCTCGTCCTCGCCCGGAACCAGCACATCCTCGGCCGCGGTGCGGCCCAGCACGCGCTCGGACAGCGGGCTGATAACCTCGCCGTCGTTCACGGCGGCAGAGGCCGTGATCGCCTGCTCGGTGCCGCAGTCGTGTTCGCGGATGATGCAGTCCTGCGCCACGTCAACCAGACGCCGCGTCAGATAGCCCGAGTTCGCGGTCTTCAACGCCGTATCCGACAGACCCTTCCGGGCGCCGTGGGTCGAGTTGAAGTATTCCAGAACCGTCAGGCCTTCCTTGAAGTTCGAGATGATCGGCGTCTCGATGATCTCGCCCGAGGGCTTGGCCATCAGACCGCGCATCCCGCCCAGCTGCTTCATCTGGTTGGTCGAACCGCGCGCCCCGGAATGGGCCATCATGTAGACGCTGTTCGGCTCCATCTCGGCGCCGCTTTCGTCCTTCTTGGTGGCCGAGATGGTGGACATCATGGCCTCGGTCACGCGGTCGTTGCACTTCGACCAGGCGTCCACGACCTTGTTGTACTTCTCGCCCTGGGTGATGAGGCCGTCGAGATACTGCTGCTCGAACTCCTTCACCTGCTCCTGGACTTCCTCGACGATGGTCCACTTGTTGTCGGGCACCACCATGTCGTCCTTGCCGAAGCTGATGCCGGCACGGAAGGCCTCGCGGAAGCCCAGGCCCATGATCTGGTCGCAGAAGATCACCGATTCCTTCTGGCCGCAGTAGCGGTAGACGGTGTCGATGACGTGCTGCACGTCCTTCTTGCGCAAGAGCCGGTTGACCAGCTCGAACGGTGCCTTGGCGTTCATCGGCAGCAGCGCGCCCAGCCGGACACGGCCCGGCGTGGTTTCGTAGCGCTTGACGACCTCGTTGCCGTTCTCGTCGATCTGCTTGATGCGCGCGGTGATCTTGGCGTGCAGATGCACCTCGCCTGCGGCAAGGGCATGTTCGACCTCGTTCACGTTGGCGAAGGCCATGCCCTCGCCCTTCATGCCGTCGCGCTGCATCGAAACATAATACAGGCCCAGGACCATGTCCTGGGACGGCACGATGATCGGCGCGCCGTTGGCGGGCGACAGCACGTTGTTCGTGGACATCATCAACACGCGCGCTTCCAGCTGCGCTTCCAGCGACAGCGGGACATGCACGGCCATCTGGTCGCCGTCGAAGTCGGCGTTGAAGGCCGAGCATACCAGCGGGTGGAGCTGGATCGCCTTGCCCTCGATCAGGATCGGCTCGAAGGCCTGGATGCCCAGGCGGTGCAGCGTCGGCGCGCGGTTCAGCAGCACCGGATGCTCGCGGATCACCTCGTCCAGGATGTCCCAGACCTCGGGGCGTTCCTTTTCCACGAGCTTCTTGGCCTGCTTGACGGTGCTGGACAGCCCCTTCGCCTCAAGCCGCGAATAGATGAACGGCTTGAACAGTTCGAGCGCCATCTTCTTGGGCAGCCCGCACTGGTGCAGCTTCAGTTCCGGCCCGGTCACGATCACCGAACGGCCCGAGAAGTCCACGCGCTTGCCAAGAAGGTTCTGGCGGAAGCGGCCCTGCTTGCCCTTGAGCATGTCGGACAGCGACTTCAGCGGGCGGCGGTTGTTGCCCGTGATGACGCGGCCGCGACGGCCGTTGTCGAACAGCGCATCGACCGATTCCTGCAACATGCGCTTTTCGTTGCGCACGATAATGTCGGGCGCGCGCAACTCGATCAGCCGCTTGAGGCGGTTGTTGCGGTTGATGACGCGGCGATACAGGTCGTTCAGGTCGGACGTAGCGAAACGGCCGCCATCCAGCGGAACCAGCGGGCGCAGTTCCGGCGGAATGACCGGGATCACCGTGAGCACCATCCATTCGGGACGGTTGCCCGATTCCAGGAAGCTTTCGACGATCTTCAGCCGCTTGATGATCTTCTTGGGCTTCAGCTCGCCCGTGGCTTCCTTCAGATCCTCGCGCAACTGGTCGGCGGTCGCGGCCAGGTCGATATTGGCCAGCATCGCCCGGATCGCCTCGGCGCCGATGTCGGCCTGGAAGGCGTCGGCGCCATAGTTGTCCTGCGCGTCGAGGAATTCCTCCTCGGACAGCAACTGGCCATAGGTCAGGTCGGTCAGGCCCGGTTCGATCACCACATAGTTCTCGAAATACAGGATCCGTTCCAGATCGCGCAGCGTCATGTCGAGCATCAGCCCGATGCGCGACGGCAGCGACTTCAGGAACCAGATATGGGCCACGGGCGCGGCCAGTTCGATATGGCCCATGCGCTCGCGGCGGACCTTTTGCAGGGTCACCTCCACGCCGCATTTCTCGCAGACGAGGCCGCGATACTTCATGCGCTTGTATTTGCCGCAGAGGCACTCATAGTCCTTGATCGGACCAAAGATGCGCGCGCAGAACAGCCCGTCCCGTTCCGGCTTGAAGGTGCGGTAGTTGATCGTCTCGGGCTTCTTCACCTCGCCATAGGACCAGGCGAGGATTTCCTCGGGCGAGGCCAGAGAGATCTTGATTTCGTCGAACTGCCGCGGCGGGGCCAGCGGGTTCAGCGGATTGGTGGCAAGTTCCTGGTTCATTCTCGATTCCTAATGAGGGGCGCGGGGGAGGCATAAGGTGGGGTAGAACCCCACCCTACCGGGCGTCGTAGGGTGGGGTTTCACCCCACCGTCCGGTTCGCCCTCATTCCTCCTCCTCCGCATCCAGGAGTTCCATGTTGAGGCCCAGACCCCGGACCTCCTTGACCAGCACGTTGAACGATTCCGGCACGCCGGCCTCGAAGTTGTCGTCGCCCTTGACGATGGACTCGTAGACCTTGGTGCGGCCCGCCACGTCGTCCGACTTGACCGTCAGCATCTCCTGCAAGGTATAGGCGGCGCCATAGGCTTCCAGCGCCCAGACCTCCATTTCCCCAAGACGCTGACCGCCGAACTGCGCCTTCCCGCCCAGCGGCTGCTGGGTGACGAGGCTGTAGGGGCCGGTCGAACGGGCGTGCATCTTGTCATCGACAAGGTGGTGCAGCTTCAGGACATACTTCATGCCGACCGTGACCTTGCGGGCGAACTGCTCGCCCGTGCGGCCGTCGAAGACCACCGACTGCCCCGAGGTGTCGAACCCGGCGCGCCGCAGCGCGTCGTTCACGTCAGCCTCCTTGGCGCCGTCGAAGACGGGCGTGGCAATCGGCACGCCGGTGCGCACGGTGTTGGCGTGTTCGACCAGCGTATCGTCGTCCATGCCCTCGAAGGTCTCGGCATACATCTCGTCGCCATAGCCAATGCGCATCGCCTCGCGGACCGGAGTCATGTCGCCGTTGCGGCGATAGTCCTCGAGCGCCTCGTCGATCTTGATGCCCAGGCCGCGCGAGGCCCAGCCCATGTGGGTTTCCAGGATCTGCCCGACGTTCATGCGCGACGGCACGCCCAGCGGGTTCAGCACCAGATCGACCGGGGTGCCGTCCGCCAGGAACGGCATGTCCTCGATGGGCACGACCTTCGACACCACGCCCTTGTTGCCGTGACGCCCGGCCATCTTGTCGCCCGCCTGAAGCTTGCGCTTCACGGCGACGAAGACCTTGACCATCTTCATCACGCCCGGCGGCAGGTCGTCGCCTTGGCGGACCTTCTCGACCTTGTCCTCGAAGCGGGCCTCGAGGGCCTTCTTCTGGGCGTCGTACTGATGGTTCAGCGCCTCGACTTCCTTGGCGGTGTCCTCCTCGCTGACGGCAAGCTGCCACCACTGGCCGCGCGACAGCGTGCCCAGCAGATCCTCGGTGATGTCCGAATTGGCCTTGACGCCCTTCGGACCCTTCACCGCAACCTTGCCCAGGATCAGCGATTTCAGACGCGCATAGATGTTGCGGTCCAGGATCGCCTGTTCGTCGTCGCGGTCGCGGGCCAGACGCTCGACTTCCTCGCGCTCGATCTGCAACGCGCGTTCGTCCTTGTCCACGCCATGCCGGTTGAACACCCGGACTTCCACGATGGTGCCGTAGGCCCCCGGCGGCAGGCGCAGCGAGGTGTCGCGCACGTCCGACGCCTTTTCGCCGAAGATGGCGCGCAGAAGCTTTTCCTCGGGCGTCATCGGGCTTTCGCCCTTGGGGGTGATCTTGCCCACAAGGATGTCGCCCGGCCCGACCTCGGCGCCGATATAGACAATGCCGGCCTCATCGAGGTTGCGCAGCGCCTCCTCGCCCACGTTCGGAATGTCGCGGGTGATCTCCTCCGGCCCCAGCTTGGTGTCGCGGGCCGCGACCTCGTATTCGTCGATATGGATCGAGGTGAACACGTCGTCGCGGTGGATCCGCTCCGAGATCAGGATCGAGTCCTCGTAGTTGTAGCCGTTCCACGGCATAAACGCGACCACCACGTTCCGGCCGATGGCCAGCTCGCCCTGGTCGGTCGAGGGACCGTCCGCGATCACCTGGCTGCCCACCACCTTGTCGCCCACCTTGACCAGCGGACGCTGGTTGATGGTCGAGGACTGGTTGGACCGCTTGAACTTGCGCAGGCGATAGATGTCCACGCCCGCGTCGCCCGACTCCAGCCCTTCGGTGGCGCGCACCACGATCCGCTGCGCATCGACCTGGTCAATGACGCCGCCCCGGCGCGCCATGATGGCAGCCCCGGAATCACGGGCAACGGTGGCTTCCATGCCGGTGCCGACGAACGGCGCCTCGGCCCGCAGCAACGGGACCGCCTGGCGCTGCATGTTCGACCCCATCAGCGCGCGGTTGGCGTCGTCGTTTTCCAGGAACGGGATCAGCGCCGCGGCGACCGACACCAACTGTTTCGGCGACACGTCGATCAGGTCGATGGCATCGACCGGGTTCAGCGTGAAGTCGCCCGCCTGACGGGTCGAGATCAGCTCGTCCACAAAGCGGCCGTCCGCGTCCAGCGTCGCGTTGGCCTGGGCCACGGTGTGGCGCATTTCCTCGGTCGCGGACATGTAGACCACGTCATCCGTGACCTGCCCGTCCACCACCTTGCGATACGGCGTCTCGATGAAGCCGTACTTGTTCACGCGGGCAAAGGTCGCGAGGCTGTTGATGAGGCCGATGTTCTGGCCTTCCGGCGTCTCGATCGGGCACATCCTGCCGTAATGGGTCGGGTGAACGTCGCGCACCTCGAAGCCCGCGCGCTCGCGCGTTAGACCGCCCGGCCCGAGCGCCGACAAACGGCGCTTGTGCGTCACCTCGGACAAGGGGTTGGTCTGGTCCATGAACTGCGACAACTGGCTCGAGCCGAAGAACTCGCGCACCGCGGCCGCCGCCGGCTTGGCGTTGATGAGATCCTGCGGCATCACCGTGTCGATCTCCACGCCCGACATGCGCTCGCGGATGGCGCGTTCCATGCGCAAAAGGCCGACGCGGTACTGGTTCTCCATCAGCTCGCCGACCGAGCGCACCCGGCGGTTGCCCAGGTGGTCGATGTCGTCGATCTCGCCCTTGCCGTCGCGCAGTTCCACAAGGCCGCGCACGCAGGCCACGATGTCCTCGGGGCGCAGCGTCCGCTGGGTGTCCGGCGCGTCCAGATCCAGGCGCATGTTCATCTTGACCCGGCCCACGGCGGACAGGTCATAGCGTTCGCTGTCGAAGAACAGGCTGTTGAACAGGGTCTGCGCGGCCTCGACGGTGGGCGGCTCGCCCGGACGCATGACGCGATAGATGTCCATCAGCGCGCCTTCGCGGCCCATGTTCTTGTCGGCGGCCATGGTGTTGCGGATATAGGGGCCGACATTCACATGGTCGATGTCCAGCACCGGGATCTCGGTGATGCCGTTGTCGAGCAGGGTCTTGAGCAAGCCGCCCGACATCTCGCCGTCGCGGTTGTATTCGGCGGTGATCTCGTCGCCGGCCTCGGCATAGATGAAGCCGGTGGTGTCGTTCACGATGTCCTTGGCCACAAAGCGGCCGACGATCCGCTCGAACGGGACCAGCAGGTTCAGCGCGTCGCCCGATTCCTGCAATTTCTTGACAAGGCGCGGCGTCACCTTGTCGCCCGCCTTGGCGATGACCTCGCCGGTATCGGCGTTCACCAGGTCATAGGTCGGACGGGTGCCGCGCACGCGTTCGGGGAAGAAGCGCGTGACCCAGCCCTGCGACCGGCCCTCGCGGCGCAGGGTATAGTCCACGGTTTCATAGAAGGCATCCATGATGCCTTCCTGGTCCATGCCCAGGGCATAAAGCAGCGTCGTCACCGGCAGTTTGCGGCGGCGGTCGATGCGCGCGAAGACCAGATCCTTGGCGTCGAATTCGAAATCCAGCCACGACCCGCGATAGGGGATGATCCGGCAGGCGAACAGAAGCTTGCCCGAGGAATGGGTCTTGCCCCGGTCATGGTCGAAGAACACGCCGGGCGAACGGTGCATCTGGGACACGACGACGCGTTCGGTGCCGTTCACGATGAACGTCCCGTTCGTGGTCATCAGGGGCATGTCGCCCATGAACACGTCCTGTTCCTTGATGTCCTTGACGGACTTGGCGCCGGTGTTTTCGTCGACATCGAACACGATCAGGCGCAGCGTCACCTTCAGCGGCGCGGCATAGGTCATGTCGCGCTGCTGGCATTCGTCCACGTCGTATTTCGGGCGCTCAAGCTCGTATTTCACGAATTCCAGCGTCGCGGTCTCGTTGAAGTCCTTGATCGGGAAGACCGACTGGAAGACGCCCTGGATGCCTTCGCCGTCGTGATGCCCGTCGCCCTCGCCCGAATTCAGGAACAGGTCGTAGGAGGATTTCTGAACCTCGATCAGGTTCGGCATCTCCAGCACTTCGCGGATATTGCCATAATAGCGCCGGATGCGCTTCTGGCCGACATAGGATTGCGCCATGGGGTCTTGTCACCTTTCGTCTTCGCGCGGTCCTGGTCGGGGCACCCAGGACACGGGCCTACGAATGCAGGGGGTAAAGGTTCCATTCGTGCCGTGCGTCCCACCGCCCGGCTCCCGAACCTCGAACATGCCCTGAAGGATTGTCTGATCCAGACCGCCCTTCAAGACAGGTTCGGCAGGGACCGGGAAATCCCGGACCCTGCCCTGTTCACACCAGCCAGAAGGCCGATTACTTCAGCTCGACCTTGGCACCAGCCGCTTCGAGCTTTTTCTTCATGTCTTCGGCGTCGGCTTTCGACGCGCCTTCCTTGACCTTGCCGCCGGCTTCGACCAGATCCTTGGCTTCTTTCAGGCCCAGGCCGGTGATGCCGCGCACTTCCTTGATCACGTTGATCTTGTTGGCACCGGCTTCGACCAGAACCACGTCGAATTCGGTCTTTTCTTCGGCGGCTTCAGCCGGGCCAGCGGCCGGGCCGGCCATCATGACGGCGCCACCGGCGGCCGGCTCGATGCCGTATTCGTCTTTCAGGATGGTTTTCAGTTCCTGAGCTTGCAGCAGCGTCAGGCCCACGATTTGTTCGGCGAGTTGTTTCAGATCAGCCATTTTTCCGTTCTCTCAGTTAATGTTCCAACGTCGGGTTTTCAACCACACGCGGGGATCGGGTTGCTTACGCAGCCTCACGTTCCTCAAGGGTCGTAAGGATGCTCGCGATGTTGCTTGCAGGCGCGCCAATGGCACCGGCGATGTTGCTGGCAGGCGCACCGAGGCAGGACACGATCTGAGCGATCAGCTCTTCACGCGACGGCATCGAGGCGACGGCTTTCACACCGGCCGGATCCAGGGCCGAATCACCCATTGCACCGCCCAGGATCACGAAACGATCGTTGTCCTTGGCGTATTTTTCGGCGATCCGGGCCGCAGCGGTCGGATCTTCCGAATAGGTGATCACGGTCATGCCCGTCAGGTAGTCGGCGATGCTTGCGCAAGGCTTACCTTCCAGGGCGATCTTGGCGAGCTTGTTCTTGGCGACGCGAACCGAACCGCCGGCTTCGCGCATGCGCGAGCGGAGGTCCTGCATATGTGCAACCGTCATCCCCTCGTAGTGGGCAACCACCACGACGCCAGAGCTTTCAAAGATCTGGCCGAGTTCTTCGACCACCTGTTCTTTTTGTGCTCTATCCACGGTTTCACTCCAAGTTGGGGGTTTCCCCCCGGCTCTCACTTTTCCCGCCCCGAAGGGCAGGTCGGGTCCGCTAGGGCAAGATCACCCGAAGGATTCCTTCGGAAAAATGCTTCCCCATCTCAGGAAGGACATTAAGCCGGTTTCCCGGCACCCTCCGTCTCGGACAGGACGGGGCGGCTTTCGCCCCGCCATTCCCCGCCCGAAGGCGGGGAAATTCTCAGTTGGCCGTGGCCGAGGCAACGTCCACGGACACGCCCGGCCCCATGGTCGAGCTGATCGAGACCTTCTTCATGTAGGTCCCTTTCGCGCCCGAGGGCTTGGCCCGGCTGACCGCGTCCACGAAGGCGCGCAGGTTCTGGGCCAGCTTGTCGGCGTCGAAGGACACCTTGCCGATCCCGGCATGGACGACGCCCGCCTTCTCGGCCTTGAACTGGACCTCGCCGCCCTTGGCGGCTTCCACGGCGGATTTCACGTCCATCGTCACCGTGCCGACCTTGGGGTTCGGCATCAGGTTGCGCGGGCCCAGGATCTTGCCCAGGCGACCGACCAGCGGCATCATGTCCGGCGTCGCGATGCAGCGGTCGAACTCGATCTTGCCGGACTGGATCGTCTCCATCAGGTCTTCGGCGCCGACGATATCCGCGCCGGCGGCCTTGGCCTCGTCAGCCTTGGGACCGCGGGCGAAGACGGCGACACGCACGTCCTTGCCGGTGCCAGCGGGCAGCGTCACGACGCCGCGGACCATCTGGTCGGCATGGCGCGGATCGACGCCCAGGTTCAGCGCGATCTCGATGGTTTCGTCGAACTTGGCCGAGGCGGCGCCTTTCACCAAGGTGATCGCGTCTTCGACGGTCAGGTTGGCCTTGCCTTCGAACTGGGCGCGGGCGGCGGCTTTTTTCTTGGAAATCTTCGCCATGGCTTAGCCTTTCACCTCGATACCGATCGACCGGGCGGAACCCAGGATGATCTTCATCGCCTGTTCGACATCATTGGCCGACAGATCCTTCATCTTGGCTTCGGCGATCTCGCGCACCTGCTTGACGGTCACGGTCCCGGCGACGGCGCGGCCGGGCTTGTCCGAACCCTTGGCGCGGTTGCGCTTGCCGACCGGCTTCAGACCGGCGGCCTTCTTCAGCAGGAACGAGGCGGGGGCGGTCTTCGTTTCGAAGCTGAACGACTTGTCCGCGTAATAGGTGATCACGACCGGAACCGGGGAACCCTGCTCCATCTCCTGCGTCTTGGCGTTGAATTCCTTGCAGAAGGCCATGATGTTGATCCCGCGCTGACCCAGGGCCGGGCCGACGGGGGGCGACGGGTTGGCTTGGCCCGCCTTGATTTGCAGCTTGAGGCTGCCGACAACTTTCTTGGCCATAGGGCCTTCTCCTTTATCATCACGCCCCGGAAGGGGCCGACTTAGCGGTGCGGCTCAACGCCTCCCGCGCGCGATCACGAGGCCTTGGAGACCTGCGTGAATTCCAGCTCGACCGGCGTGGGCCGGCCGAAGATCGAGACCGTGACCTTGAGGCGGGACGAAATCTCGTCCACTTCCTCGACCATGCCGGAAAAGCCGTCGAACGGTCCGTCGGTCACATTGACCTTTTCCCCGATCTCGAAGCGGATCAGGTTGCGCGGCGCGGCCTTTTCGCCCTCGCCGCTGCGGTTCAGCATCGCGTTCACTTCGTCGTCGCGCATCGGCATCGGCTTGCCCTGCGCGCCCAGGAAGCCGGTGACGCGGTTGATCGAGTTCACCAGATGATAGGTGCGGTCCGACATGTCCATGTGGACCAGCACATAGCCCGGCATGAAGCGGCGCTCGGACGTGACCTTCTTGCCGCGCCTGATCTCGATCACTTCCTCGGTCGGGACCAGCACCTCGTCGATCTGATCTTCCAGACCCTTTTCGGCGACGGCCTGCCGGATCGCCTCGGCGACCTTCTTTTCGAAGTTCGACAGGACGCTGACCGAATACCAACGCTTTGCCATGTTTCGACCAATCCCTGTTCGTCAAAAGGGAATCACCCGGCACGCCGCGCAACCCCTTGAATTTTCGCGTATCCGTCAAAATTGAAATCGGCGCGCAACCGCATTCGATGCACGCCGTTTGCCGGACAGTCGGGGGCAGATACCCCCGCAGGCCCGGAAATGCAAGCCCGATCAGTTGGCGATCAGCCGCAGCCCTTCGGTGATGCCAAAGCGGATGGCCAGGTCCACCAGCGAAAAGAACACGCTGAACAGCGCCGCCAGGATCAGCACCATGATGGTCGTCGTGATCACCTCGCGCCGCGTGGGCCACGAGATCTTGGCGGCCTCGGCGCGGACCTGGTTGATGAACTGGACGGGATTGGTGGCCACTGACAGGCTCCTTGACAGATGCAGAGGGGCATGTAGCGGGATGCGCCCGCCGTTTCAAGCCCGCAAAGGTCGCAGCATCGGCACGGGCATCTTGCAGCCGCCGCGCCTTCTTCCTAGGGATCGTGGCGCCAGAAGGAAGGGGCCAGTCTTGCGGATCCTTGTTGACCGGACGGGCCATTCCCGTCTTCGCGCGCTTGGGCCGTCCCTGGCCGCCGTACCCGCCGCCGAGGCCGTGCGGGCGGGGATCGGCGCGCTGATCGGACTGGCGGCGGCGGCGGGGCTGGCACTGCTCGCCTCGCCCGAGCTGTGGCTGGGCGTGTACCTGATCGCGCCCTTCGGGGCGACCTCGGTGCTGATCTTCGCGGCGCCGAACAGCCCACTGGCCCAGCCCTGGCCCGCGGTCCTGGGTAATACCCTGTCGGCCTTCGTCGCGCTGCTGGTCTGCCGCCTGGTCGCCGATCCGATGGCCGCCGTGCCGCTGTCGGTGGGCGCGGCGATCATCGCCATGGCGCTGTGCCGGGCCACCCATCCGCCCGGCGGGGCGGTGGCGATGACGGTGGCCATCGGCGCCGACAAGATCGCGCCCCTGGGCTTGGGCTTCGCGCTGATGCCGGTGGCGGCGGGCACGGTGCTGCTGGTGGTGATCGCCACGGCCTATGCCCATGCGACCGGGCGCCGCTATCCCTTCCGCCAGTTCGGAGAGGTCAATCCCAGCGGCACCACCGACCCCGCGCCGCCCGAGCGCCTGGGCCTGTCCGAGGACGAACTGGCCGCGATCCTGGTCCGCTACAATCAGGCGCTGAACCTGGGCGTCGAGGATCTGGCCCGCCTGATCGCCGCGGCCGAGATGCAGGCCGCCTCTCACCGCACCAACGCCCAAGTGGCGGGCGACATCATGTCCCGCGACCTGGTGACGGTCGCGCCCGACACGTCGATGCTGGACATCGCGGCGCTGTTTTCGCGCCACGGCTTCACCTCGCTGCCGGTGGCAGAGCCGGACGGGCGCTATCTGGGGGTGATCTTCCAGCTGCACCTGATCGCCCGCGCCCATGCCCGGTTCCGCCCGGACGGGCGTCTGTCGCGCTCGGGCCACGACCTGCGCGCCGCCGATGTGATGGGCGAACGCCTGCCCACCGCGACGCCCGACACGCCCATCGCCGCGCTGCTGCCGAAGCTGGCGTCCAGCGACACCGACGCGGTGCCGGTGCTGGACGGCGACCGGATCGTCGGCATCGTCACGCGCACCGACCTGATCGCGGCCCTGGCGCGCGAGAGCCTGCGGCGGGACGACTGATGTCTGGGAACCTGGCAGGGGTTGGGGGACTCGAACCCACGACCCTCGGTTTTGGAGACCGATGCTCTACCAACTGAGCTAAACCCCTGCGGTGCGCGTGTGATAGGGTCTGCGGCACGGGCCGTCAAGCCGGGAAACGCCGCCCTATCCCTTCACCGGGCGCGCGGCACCCGCGTCGTCCAGGGCGACGAAGGTGAAGGTCGCCTCGGTCACCTGTTCGCTGTCGTCGCGGTGGCGTTCGCGGCGCCAGGCCTCGACGTTGATGCGCATCGAGGTGCGGCCGACATGGACCACCTGGGCATAAAGCGACACCTCGTCGCCGACCTTGACGGGGCGGTGGAACTTCATCCCCTCGACCGCGATGGTGGCGCTTCGGCCCCGCGCGGTCAGGGCGGCGACCGATCCGGCGGCAAGGTCCATCTGGCTCATCAGCCAGCCGCCGAAAATGTCGCCCGCCGGGTTGGTATCGGCGGGCATGGCGATGGTGCGGATCGTCGGATTGCCGGGAGGCTGGGTCTGGCTCATGGCGGGTTCCTGCGGCTGGACCGGCGTATCAGCGCACAGGAGCGGTCGCCGCGCAAGCCGGCCGTCATGCGTCGGCGTCGATCAGGAAGCCGCCGGACTGCCGCGCCCACAGCCGGGCATACAGCCCGCCTTGCGCCAGCAGGTCGGCATGGCTGCCCTGTTCGATGATCCGGCCCGCGTCCATGACGATCAGCCGGTCCATGGCAGCGATGGTGGACAGGCGATGCGCGATGGCGATCACCGTCTTGCCCGCCATCAGCGCGTCCAGCCGCGACTGGATCGCGGCCTCGGCCTCGCTGTCCAGGGCGCTTGTCGCCTCGTCCAGGATCAGGATCGGCGCGTCCTTCAGCGCCACGCGGGCGATGGCGATGCGCTGGCGCTGCCCGCCCGACAGCTTGACGCCGCGTTCGCCGACATGGGCGTCCAGGCCCCGACGGCCAAGGCTGTCCGACAGCAGCGGCACGAAATCCTGCGCCTCGGCCATGCGCAGGGCCTGGGCGATGTCGGCTTCGGTCGCGTCGGGGCGGCCATAGGCGATGTTGTCGCGCACCGACCGATGCAGAAGCGAGCTGTCCTGCGTCACCACCCCGATGGCCGCGCGCAGGCTGTCCTGCGTGACCTTGGACACGTCCTGCCCGTCGATGGTGATGCGGCCCCGTTCGATGTCGTGGAAGCGCAGCAGCAGGTTGATCAGCGTCGATTTCCCGGCCCCCGACCGGCCCACCAGGCCGACGCGCTCGCCCGGTGCGACATGCAGCGTCAGGTCGTCCAGCACCGCCATCGGCCGGACGCCTTCCACGCCGCGATAGCGGAAGGTGACATTGTCGAAGCGCACCGCCCCCGGACCCCGGACCAGCGGCCTGGCGTCGGGCGCATCCTTCACCTCTCTCGGCAGCGCCAGGCTGGAGATGCCGTCGCGCACCGTGCCGATATTCTCGAACAGCGCGGCGAATTCCCACATGATCCAATGGGCCATGTTGTTCAGCCGCATCGCCAGCGGCACCGCGACCGCGACCGCGCCGACCTCGATCAGGCCATTCGTCCACAGCCACAGCCCGACCCCGGCCACGGATCCCACCAGGGCCACGTTGATCGTGTTCAGCGCGATGTCTTGGATGCTGGACAGCCGCATCTGCGCGTAGACGGTGCGCAGGAACGCGTCCATCCCGTCGCGCATCCACGCCTCTTCCCGCGAGGAATGAGAGAACAGCTTGACGGTGGCGATATTGGTATAGCTATCCACGACCCGGCCTGTCATGCCCGCCCGAGCATCGGCCTGCGCCTCGGCCACCCGGCCCAGACGCGGCACGATCTGCCACAGCATGATCCCGTAGGCCGCCACCCAGGCCAGGAAGGGCAGTGCCAGCCGCCAGTCCTGGCTGGCCGCCAGGAACAGCGCGCCCAGGAAATAGATGACCACATAGCTGCCGACGTCCATCGCCTTCATCGCGACCTCGCGCACCGCAAGCGCGGTCTGCATCAGCCGCTGGGCGATCCGGCCCGCGAACTCGTCCTGGAAATAGCCGACCGACTGGCGCATCAGATACCGATGCGCGCGCCAGCGGATCCGCTGCGGGAAATTGCCCATCAGCCCCTGATACAGCACCAGCGACCCCAGCAGGTTCAGCGCCGGCAGCACGATCAGCAGGACCGCCGCCATGAAGCCCAGCCGCCCGCCATGCTGCGCCCAGAATTGGTCGCGCGGGGTCTGCGACAACTGGTCGATCAACTCGCCCAGCCAGCCGAACAGCGCGACCTCGACGATAGCGATCAGCGACGAGGTGACGGCCACGATCGCCAGCCACGGCAGCGCGCCCTGGCTGTAATACAGGACGAACCGGACCAGCGACCGGGGCGGCATGTCCGGGATTTCGGTCGGATAGGGATCTATGCGTCGCTCGAACCACGCAAACATGGCGTCACCGGACTGTCGTGAACGGAATGGGGCAAGGGTGCGCTTGCTGGACCGTTCCGCAGCCGCTGTCAAGCGGCGCCCGCCGGAACGATGCGACAGGCTGCACGTTGCACCGGGTGAAACGGCCTGCCACCCGAAAGGACATCCCCATGGCGATCAAGAACCTGAACGACCTTTACCTTCACCAACTGAAGGATCTGTATTCCGCCTGCAAGCAATCCATGGCGGTCGTCACCGAAATGGGCCGCGTCGCCAAGTCGCGCGAACTGTCCGAGGCGCTGATCGCAGGCAACCAGGGCATCGCGCGCGGGATGGAGGTGCTGGCCAGCATCTGCAACCGGCACGACACCGACCCGACCGGCGAACATTGCCGGGGCATGGAGGGCCTGGTGAACGAGGCCCGCAAGCACGCCATCGAAACCGATTTCGGCGACGAGGATACCCAGGATGCCGCGATCATCACCCAGTACCAGCGGCTGACCCATTACGCCATCGCCGGCTATGGCTGCGTGCGCACCTTCGCCAACCGGCTGGGCCATGACGACGACGGGGCCGAGCTTCAGGAATGCCTGGACAACACGCGGGACGGTGACGAGCACATGACCCGCATCGCCGAGGGCGGGGTGAACCAGGCCGCCGTGGACGGCCAGTAAGAACCGACGCGCCGCGGCCCCTTCCGGCAGGGCCGCGGCGCAGGCGTCACAGATGACGCGTCTCGACGGCCGGGTTTCCCCAATCGTCATGCGCTCCGTCGGCGTAAAAGACCGGCGCGGCGACCAAGTCCGCCTGGGGCACGTCGTCCAGGGCGGGGAC
Organism: Paracoccus sp. 22332; assembly: GCF_052045125.1. NCBI lineage: Bacteria > Pseudomonadati > Pseudomonadota > Alphaproteobacteria > Rhodobacterales > Paracoccaceae > Paracoccus > Paracoccus sp. 22332. Next base: position 5,033 of record NZ_JBQEOI010000035.1, on the reverse strand, counting down.
GAAAACCGCCGTGAAGCGCCCGCCCATCTCTGCAATGGTCCCCTGAGTCCACAACCGCGTTCCGCAGCGCCGACAGAAGACGTGGTGCATGTCGATCCCGTCATCCTCGGCCCTGGGGGTTTCCGCCAGCATTTCGGCCCCGCGCAGAATCCGCAGACCGTCCGCCTGCGGCAGCCGCAGTTCCCAATACCACATCTTGCGGCAGAACCGGCAATTGCAGCGTATCGTGCCATCCGCCAGATCGCCATCGGCCTCGAAGGCGACGGCGGCGCAGAAGCAGCTTCCGCGATAGGCCTTCACGACGCCTCCTCCCGGTGGCAGACGGCCTCGACATTGTTGCCGTCGGGATCGATCACGAAGGCGCCGTAGTAGTTCGGGTGATACTCCGGCCGCAGGCCCGGCGCGCCGTTGTCGCGCCCACCTGCCGCCAGCGCCGCGTGGTGGAAGGCATCGACCAGGGCGCGGCGGTCGGCCGCAAAGGCGACATGCAGCCCTGTCACGGGCACGCCCGCGCTACCGATCCAGAAATCCGGCTTGCCGTCGCGGCCATAGCCCAGATGCGCGCCCCGGCCGCCGGTCATCTCCTCGGTCACTTCCATCAGCAGTCGATACCCCAGGGGCGCCAAGGCCTGGT
>NZ_JBQEOI010000035.1:0-4385 GCF_052045125.1 Paracoccus sp. 22332 | reverse complement strand
CGGGGCAGGTCGGCAACGGTCAGTCCGATATGGTCGATCATGGCGGTCTCCTTATTCCGATGCGCCGTTATGGCACCGGCGTGCTGACAGATGATGTCAGCACAGCCAGGAGACCGCAGGATCAGACGTTGCCCGCCGCCATCTCCTTCGCGATATGGTCGGCCTGCCGGATCGCCAAAGCGACGATGGTCAGCGTCGGGTTTTCCGCCGCGCCGGTGGTGAACTGGCTGCCGTCCGAGACGAACAGGTTCGAGACCTCATGCGCGCGGCCGTTGCGGTTCACGACGCCGTCCTCGGGCTTTTCCGACATGCGGTTAGTGCCCAGGTTGTGGGTCGAGGGATAGGGCGGCGTCGGCAGGATCCGGGTGGCGCCCACCGCCTTGTAGATCGCCTGACCCTGCTGATAGGCATGGTTGCGCATCGCGATGTCGTTCGGATGGTCGCTGAAATTCACGTTCGCGACCTTCAGGCCGAACTTGTCCTCGGTGTCGGACAGGGTGACGCGGTTGTCGGCCTGGGGCATGTCCTCGCCCACGATCCACATCCCCGCCATGTTCTCATAGCTATCAAGCGCGGTGGTGAATTCCCGCCCCCAGGCACCGGGATCCAGGAAGGCCGCCATGAAGGGCAGGCCCAGAGACAGGGTTTCCAGTTCATACCCGCCGACGAAGCCGCGCGAGGGATCGTGCCGGGCCTCGTCGCGGATGATCCCGGCCATGGTCGTGCCGCGCCACATCTTCACCGGATGTTCGAAGGTCGCATAGACCGACCCGGTGGTATGGCGCATATAGTTGCGCCCGACCTGGCCCGAGCCGTTGGCCAACCCGTTCGGGAACATGCTGCTGTGCGAATTCAGCAGCAGGCGCGGCGATTCGAAGCTGTTCCCGGCCACCGCGACGATGCGGGCCTTTTGCAGTTGAAGGTTGCCGTCCTTGTCGAAATATTCGACCCCCGTCACCTTGCCGCTGTCGTCATGCAGGATCCGGGCGGCATGGGCATGGTCGCGCACCTCCAGGTTGCCCGTCGCCTCTCCGTTCGGGATGTCGGTATAGGCGGCCGACCATTTCGCGCCCCATTTGCAGCCCTGGAAGCAGAAGCCCGTCTGCTGGCAGGACATGCGCCCGTCGTAATCGGCGCTGTTGATCGCCATGTTGCCGGTATGGACATCCTTGTAGCCGATGGCATGGGCGCCCTTCTCGAACACCTTGTAATTGTTGTTGCCCGGCAGGCGGGCGCGGCCGCCGGTGCCGGTCACGCCCAGCTTGGCCTCGGCCTTGTCGTACCAGGGCGCCATCTCGGCGGTGTCCAGCGGCCAGTCCAGCAGGTTCGCGCCCTGAACCTCGCCATAGGTGCTGCGCGCCTTCCATTCGTGATCCTGGAACCGCAGCGAGGCGCCTGCCCAATGAATGCTGGTGCCGCCCACCGCCTTGACGATCCAGGCGGGAAGGCCGGAAAAGTCCTTGGCGACCCGCCAGTCGCCGCTGGTCGTGCGCGGATCGGTCCAGGCCAGCTGGCCAAAGCTTTCCCATTCGTCGTTGATGTAATCCTCGGGCAGATAGCGCCCGCCCGCTTCCAGCGCGACGACCTTGACGCCCTTCTGCGCCAGCTCGTTGGCCAGCACCCCGCCGCCCGAGCCGGTGCCCACGATGACGACCACGCTGTCGTCGGTCAGTTCGAATTTGGCTGCCTTCGCCATGGTCCCTGCCCCCTCACAACCAGTCGATGTCGTCGAAGCCGCGGTCGATATAGCCGCCCTTCGAGAAGGACTCGCCCTCATAGCCGAAGATCGGCCAGACGTCCTTCTGGTTATAAAGCCCCGTCACCAGCCCGCCGCGCACGGTCTGGAAGAAGGGCGTCTCCTCGATGCTGCGCAGGATCGCCACACGCTCGTCCTCCCAGCCGGCGGCCAGGTAGGTGTCGAAGCCCGCCTGCCGGGCGGCGGCATCCAGGGCCGCGATGCCTTCGGTCACCAGTTGCTTCTGTTCCGCCGTGTCATAGGACTTGACCGCCACCGCATAGAAGCGGTCGCCGACCCGGTCATGCGGATAGATGTCGCGGGCCATCTGCAACAGCGTCGCCATCTCATGCTCGCCGATGGCCGTGACCTCGACGGCCCAGGCGGCGTCCGGCGCGGCGATGAAGCCCGGCCCGGCGACCGCCAGCGCCCCAGCCGCCACGGCGCGCGACAGAAGCGCACGCCGGGTCAAGCCCTGCTTGTTCAAACGGGTCATGTTTCCTCCTCCCTTGGTCTCGCGCGCCTGGGGTCTCCCCTCCCCGGCGGCGCACGCTATTTGTAGCGGCCGCCCCGCTGGATCACCTCGATCTGGTATCCGTCGGGATCGGCGATGAAGAAGAACCGCGCGATCACCTCGCCGCCGGGCGCGAAGTCCACCAGCTTGCGCGGCGCGAAGCCCTCGGATTCCAGCCGGGCGTGCAGCGCGTCCAGGTCATCGACGGTAAAGGCGACATGGCCATAGCCGTCGCCCAGGTCGTAAGGCTGGGTCCGGCCCTTGTTGACGGTCAGCTCCAGCTCGGTCTCGCTTTCGCCGTTGGCCAGATAGATCAGGGTGAATTCCGGGAAATCCAGCCGCTCGGCGACCTTCAGCCCGAAGCAGCGGTCGTAGAATTCGACCGAACGCGCCTCGTCCAGAACGCGGATCATCGAGTGGACGTATTTCGCCATGCCAAGCCTCCGTAGCCTTTTCTTCTCCTCAGGCTAGGGAATCGCGGAACGGGGCGGGTAGTAACGGATTACTACAGGCGTTTTTATTCGGCGGCGATGGCCTGGGGCAGGTGCTGGTCCTCGCCCAGGTGGATCGTGCAGGCGCAACGCAGCAACGAGGTGAAGTTGCGCGCCTCGCCATGCAGTTCCAGAACCTCGGCGTGCAGCTTGGAAATGAAGGCGGGCGTCGTCACCCCCTGCCGGGCGGCGATGTCGTCCAGGATGCGCCAGAAGGCCCGTTCCAGCCGGATCGAGGTCGATTGCCCGTTCAGCCGCAGACGGCGGGTCACGGTTTCATAGCGGTCGGGATCCTGGCCCGCGAAGATCTGGCACATCAGCTTGATCCGGCAACTTCGGTGATGCCCATTCTTGCGCCGGATGGTCGTGTGGGTCAACGCGCTTGCTGCGCGCCCCTCCAGAAGGACCAATCGAAAAAGGCCGCCTCCTTATGGGAGACGGCCCTTTTGGGTGTGGTGTTTGGGTCAGATCACTTGATGATCTTCGAGACCACGCCGGCGCCGACGGTGCGGCCGCCTTCGCGGATCGCGAAGCGCAGCTTTTCCTCCATCGCGATCGGCGCGATCAGCTCGACCTCGAACTTCAGGTTGTCGCCCGGCATCACCATCTCGGTGCCCTCGGGCAGCTTCACCGTCCCGGTCACGTCCGTCGTGCGGAAGTAGAACTGCGGGCGATAGTTCGCGAAGAACGGCGTGTGGCGGCCGCCTTCCTCCTTGGTCAGGATATAGGCCTCGGCCTCGAAGGTCGTGTGCGGGTTCACCGATTTCGGCTTGCACAGCACCTGGCCGCGCTCGACACCGTCGCGGTCGATGCCGCGCAGCAGGACGCCCACGTTGTCGCCGGCCTCGCCGCGATCCAGCAGCTTGCGGAACATCTCGACGCCGGTGCAGGTGGTCTTCTTGGTGTCGCGGATGCCCACGATCTCAAGCTCGTCGCCCACGTTCACCGCGCCGCGCTCGATCCGGCCGGTCACGACCGTGCCGCGGCCCGAGATCGAGAACACGTCCTCGATCGGCATCAGGAAGGGCTGGTCCACGGCGCGCTCGGGCGTCGGGATGTATTCGTCGACCGCCGCGATCAGCGCGCGGATCGAATCCTCGCCGATCGCCTGGTCGCGGCCTTCCAGAGCGGCCAGCGCCGAGCCCTTGATGATCGGAATGTCGTCGCCCGGATAGTCGTAGGAGGACAGAAGCTCGCGCACCTCCATCTCGACCAGTTCCAGCAGCTCCTCGTCATCGACCTGGTCGACCTTGTTGAGGTAGACGACCATGTAGGGGATGCCCACCTGGCGGCCCAGCAGGATGTGCTCGCGCGTCTGCGGCATCGGGCCGTCGGCGGCGTTCACCACCAGGATCGCGCCGTCCATCTGCGCCGCGCCGGTGATCATGTTCTTCACATAGTCCGCGTGGCCGGGGCAGTCCACGTGGGCGTAGTGGCGGTTTTCCGATTCGTATTCCACATGCGCGGTCGAGATCGTGATCCCCCGAGCCCGCTCCTCGGGCGCGCCGTCGATCTGGTCATAGGCGCGGAATTCGCCGAAATACTTCGTGATCGCAGCCGTCAGCGTCGTCTTGCCGTGGTCAACGTGACCAATCGTGCCAATGTTGACGTGCGGTTTCGTCCGTTCAAACTTTGCCTTTGCCAT